>JACDQN010000417.1 GCA_015657575.1 Sphingopyxis sp. | reverse complement strand
GCAGCGGCCTCACGCAAGGCTGCAGACCCCACCCCAACCCCTCCCCTGAAGGGGAGGGGCTTTACGTCAGCTATCGCCCGATACCACCAATCGCCCTTTATTCCTTTGCGAACAACGGCAAAGCCGGCGCCGATGCGGAGCGCGGTTGCCAACCCCGCCGTCCGGAGCTACGTCTTTGCCCCAGTGGCGGGCCGCTTGCCCGCCCTGACGTTCGAAAGGATTATCCATGCGCAAACTGATCATCGCCTCGATGGCCGCCGCGGCCTTCAGCCTCGCCGCCTGCTCGGAAAAGGCCCAGGAAGAAACCTCGGAAGCCGCGGGCGCCGTGGCTGACGATGCCGCCGCTGCCGGCGATGCCGCTGCCGAAGGCGCCGCCGACGCCGCCGACGCGACCGCCGACGCCGCCGCCGAAGCCGGCGCCGCAGTCGAAGGCGCCGCCGACAAGGCCGGCAACGCCGTCGAAGGCACGGTGAACGCCGCTGGCGACGCCGCCGCGAAGGCCGGCGACAAGATCGCCGAAGAAACGAAGAAGGCCGAAGCCAACGACAAGAAGTAAGTCGCAGGCTCGCCTTCGGGCTGATATCGAAGGGCTCCATCTTGACGGATGGAGCCCTTTTTCATGGGAATGACCTGATGCGAAATCTCTGGCTTGCCGCCGCCCTGCCCGGCTTGCTGATCGCGGGATGCAGCCGCACCGAGAATGAACCCGGCCCCGGCGGCGTGACCGTCAGCGAGGCCAAGGCGCTCGACGATGCCGCCGAGATGCTCGAAAGCCGCGACAGCGCCTTCTCGCCGCCCGCCGCCAAAAAGGAATCGGCCGAATAGCCGTCCCTAGCGGCAGTCGGCGAGCGCGATTTCGTAGAGCTTGGCCCAATATTTTCCGGTAACGAACAGGCGCTTCTTCTCCGCATCCCAGGCGATGCCGTTGAGCACGCTGTCGGTGCCGGTCGCGCCCGCGTCCGCTTTCAATCCCGACAGGTCGACGAGCGAGGCGATGTCGCCGGTCGCGGGATCGATGCGGACGATGAAATCGGTCATCCACACATTCGCCCAGATCTGGCCGTCGATCGTCTCGAGCTCGTTGAGCATCGCGAGCGGGCGGCCGCCGAAGCGGACGGTGACGCGCTTCCGCTCGGCCATCGTCGCGGGGTCGAAAAAGCGCAGTTCGGGCGTCCCGTCGCTGAGGACAAGGCTTCCATCGACCATCGTCACGCCCCAGCCTTCGCCCTGATAGACGAAGGTCCCAACGGGTTTCAGATCCTTGATCCGCCAGCGGTTGCCGACGCCGCCCTGCCAGGTGACGCCGATGATCTGCTCGCCCCAGCGCGTGATGCCCTCGCCGAACTGATCGGCCGGCAGCTTCGTCTGCGCCAGTGCCTTGCCGGTTCGAAGGTCGAGCCGCGCGATGCGCGACTTCCCATATTGGCCGGTGGCTTCATAAAGATGGCCGCCGTCCCAGAACAGACCCTGGGTGAAGCTAGTCGCGTCGTGGGGATAGCTTTGGACGATGCGATAGCCGCAGCGTTCGATCGGCGCGGGATCCGCCACGGTGGCGGCAAGGGCGATGAGCATCATGATGCCTAGCTATGCGCGGCGCGATGAACTGGCAATGTCCGCTTCGCGCCGCGGCCTGACGCGCGGGACGATCGCTCCGACCGGAGGCCCGCGCGTTTGGCGCGCGGCAAAGATCGTGCAACCGCACAGCAGCCCGTAAAACGCCAATCCTTCGACCTGCCAGAACGGCATCGTCGCCATGTTGAGGATGAAGAAGCTGAAATGCGCCGCCAGCAGCTTGAACCGCTCGCCGCGCGCCGCGGCGGCGGCCGCAAACATCGCGGTCCACAGCAAGAGCATCGCCGCGATGCCGAACCAGCCGAGTTCATAGAGGAGCGCGACCAGCGTGTTGTGCGGATAGACCTTGAACACGCCCACCCAGCTTTCCGGCCCCAGCCCGAACAAATGCTGAAGCGGCGTGCCGTCGGCCCAGGCATAGATATAGCTGCTCCAGATCAGCGGGCGGCCGGACATCACCTGCCGCTCGAGCAGATCGAAATCGCGCGGCGGCTTGATCATTCCGGCGGGATCGGACAGGAAAGCCGCAAGATCCGCGAACCTGTCGTTATAGGAAAAAATCGCGATCGAGGTGAGCAGCAGTCCCGCCACCACGGCGGCGGCGGCCATCGGCGCCCGCTGCTCGCGCCGCACCCCCATCGTCAGTCCGCTCAGGAAAACTGCCAGCGCGAGCGGCGCGAGCGCCAGGATCGCGGTGCGATAGCCGGCAAGCAGGATGGCCACAAAGACCACTGAAAGAAAGGTGACCCGGACGGCCCGCGGCGCCGAGTGGGCAAAGCAGCCGACCAGAAACCCGGTCATCAGCGAAACCGAAAAAGCCGCCTCGTGGTTATAGCCGCCGATCCACACCAGCCCGTCGCCGTCCTCCGATCCCTTGGGCAGGTTCAGCGCCAACGACAGCGCCTGAAAGACGAGGAGCGGCAGGAACGCCACCATCGCCCAACTCAGGAATCGCGCCTCCGGATCGCTGCGCAGCGCCTGGAAGGTCGCGAGGAGGATGACGATCAGATAGGCATATTTCACGCTGGCATTGATCCCGCCCGCAAGATCGCCGTTCAGGGCCGCGCTGAACAGGGTGAGCAGGACGAGCGCATAGATGGGCAACAGCCATTTCAGCGCGAGATTGGCGGGACGCACGACAAACAGCAGCCCGAATCCGATCACTCCGATCGACAGCAGCGCATTGCCGGAAAGGCCGCCGCCAAGCGGCTGGAACATATAGATATGATAGGCGCCGGCGATGTAGCGCAGCCAAAGCGCGACCACGACGAACGCGCCTGCGACGCTGCCGGCTCGCCGCGCCGCAATGACCAGCGGGACGAGCAGCAGCAGGGTGGTCGGCAACAGCACGCCCAGCCCGAACGCCGGACCATAGGGCAAGGCCTGCGCGTTCACAGTCCTGCCCGATCAGTCCGCGTAATAGGCGCGGTAGGCCGGCAGGAAGGCGCCGCCATGATCATAACCGGCGCGTTCCTGTTCGCGCACGTCGACGAGCGTCAGTACCGCGCCCAGCATCTCGGCATGGACATCGTACAGACGGCGAAGCGCGACCGCTGCCGCCTTCGCCGGCGTCTTGCGCCAGCGCACCAGGAACACCACGCCGTCGGCCAGGCTGGCGATCACGCGGGCCTCGTCGACCGGCAGAACCGGCGGCGTGTCGAGGATGACCAGGTCGTAACGCCCGCGCAACTCTTCGATCAACTCGGCGAGCCGCGGGCTCTCGGCCAGGCTGATACCCTTGGAATCGAGCCGTTGCGGCAACAGCCAGGCGTCCGACATATTGTCCTTGACGATCGCCTGTTCCACCGTCGCAGCGCCCGTCAGCACTTCGTCGAGACCCAGCGTCACGCCCTCGGCGAACTGCCGGCTCGACGCGCGCCGGCGCGCATCGACGTCGATCAGCAGCACCTTGCTTCCCGCCGCCGCCGCCGCGCGGGCAAGCCCCATCGCGGTGGTCGTCTTGCCCTCGCCCGGCAAAGCCGACGTGATCGCGACGACATGGACCGGTTTCGTCGCCTCGGCGAACTGGATCGAGGTGCGCAAGGTACGAAACGCTTCCGCATAGGCCGATTGCGGCCGTTTCAGCATCAGGTCGGCCGGCGGCGCCGGCGGGCCCGATTTGCGATAGCCCGGCAATGTGTCGGCATCGGGAATCGACGCGAGCGTCGGCAGCGCGAGCGTTTCCTCTACCGCGTCGCTCGTCTCGATGCCGCGCTCCAGCAGTTGCAGCAGCACGATCAGCAGGATGCCGACACCAAGCCCGCCGACCACCGCCATCGCCGCATAGGTCAACATGTTCGGCGAACTCGGCATGGCCGGCACGCGCGCGCGGCTGACGATATAGGAATCGCTGCGTTCCAGCCCCGATTGCGCGACCGTCTGGCGATAGCGGTCGAGGAAGGCCTGATAGAGGGTGCGGGCGGATTCGGCGTTGCGTTCCAGCTCGTTGAGGCGCACCGACGCCTCATTGTCGCTGGCCAGCTTGCCCTGTGATTGCGCGACCGACCCGGCAAGCGACGCCGCCCGCTGACTGGCGATGCTCGCCTGGATCGACACGTTCGACACGATCCGCTGCACCTCGGCGGCGATCTGCTGGTCAGCGGTGCGCAGCTGGCTTTGCGCGCGCACCAGATCGGGGTGACGCTGGCCGTACCGCTTTTCCAGCGCCGCCACTTCGCGCGCCACTTCGGCGCGCTGGGCGCGCAGCTGGCTGACCACCGGGGAATCGAGCGAATCGCCGAGCTCCTCGCCGCTGCGGCCGCCGCGCAATTGCGCGCGCGCCGCCGACAGGCGGGCTTGCGCCGCCGCATTTTCTGCCTTGGCCTGTGCCAATTGGGTCGAAAGCCCCGACAATTCCTGCTGCGTGACCGTGCTCGCGTCGGACAGCGCGAACAGATTGTGCGCGGCGCGATAGTCGGCGACTTCGCGCTCGGCGCCGAGTACCTGGGTGCGCAATTCCTCGAGCCGTCGCTCGAGAAAGCGGCGCGCCCGCTGCGTCGCATCGGCCTTGGAGCCCGCCTGGCCCGAGACATAATCGTCGACCAGCGCATTGGCGATCTGGGCCGCCTGTACCGCGGTGCGCCCCTCGAACGAAACGCTGATCGCATAGGAAAGCCCGTCGCGCTTCACCGTCAGGCCGCCCAGCAGCGCACCGATCGCGCGCTGGCGTCCGATCAGGTCGGGACGGGCGGGCGGCGGGCCCTGCTCCGCCGCGCTGTTGAACTCGGGGTCGCGATCCAGCCGCAGCCGGTCGACGACACGCCCGACCAGTTCAGGCGACCGCAGCGCCTGCACCTCGGTATCGACCGCCGCCGAATCGGGGTCGGCGGTCGGCACGACCGAATCGACGTTGATCACCCGTTCCGCCGTGCGCTCGAGCGCGACCTGCGCGGTCGCCAGATAGCGCGGCTGGGCAGCCAGATAGGTGGCAGCGGCAATCACCGCCGCCGACAGCATCGCCGCGCACAGGATAAGCCATCGGCGGCGCAGGACGGCGCCGATTTTGCGCAGGTCGATCAGCGCGCCGCGATCGACCTGCGGGTCCGTTTCCGGATGGGGCGACGGACGCCGCAGGCTCGCATCCATATCACGCCGCAGCCATGAAGGCCCGCACCGCCGGTGCGAGATCGGGCCGGGCGAGCGCCATCGCGAGCGTGGCGGTCACGAAACCGCTCTTGTCGCCGCAATCATAGCGCTTGCCGGCAAAGGTCACGCCGTGGAACGGCTGCAGGCCGATCATGCGCGCCAGCGCGTCGGTCAGCTGGATTTCCCCGCCCGCGCCCTCTTCCTGATCGCTGAGCACGTCCATCACTTCGGGCTGGAGGATATAGCGGCCGATCACCGCAAGGGTCGATGGCGCAACCTCCGGGGCGGGCTTTTCGACCAGCCCCGTCACCTCGGTGATCGCTCCGTCGCGCAGGCCCGGCGTGACGATGCCATATTTGCGCGTGTCATCCGCCGGCACCTCTTCGGTGCAGATCAGATTGCCGCCCAGCTTCTCATAGGCGTCGACCATCTGCTTGAGGCATCCGGGTTCGCCGACCATCAGATCGTCGGGCAACAGCACCGCAAAGGGTTCGTCGCCGACGATGCGCCGCGCGCACCACACCGCATGGCCGAGCCCGAGCGGGTCCTGCTGCCGGATGATCGTGATGTCGCCGGGCGAGCTGCGGGTGCCGTCGAGCGCGGCGAGCGACTTGCCGCGCCGCGTCATCGTCTCTTCCAGCTCGAAGGCATGGTCGAAATGATCGTCGATCAGGCTCTTGCCGCGGCCGGTGACGAAAATCAGCTGTTCGATTCCCGCCTCGCGCGCTTCGTCGACCGCATATTGGATCAGCGGCCTGTCGACGATGGGAAGCATTTCCTTGGGCATGGATTTGGTCGCCGGCAAAAACCGGGTTCCAAGGCCGCCGATGGGGAACACGGCCTTGCGTATTCTGCGCATTATTTCCACCCTTTCCTGGTTGCCGGGTCCCCCCCAAAAAACCAGCATCAACCGCCGGAAAACCATGATCTACAAGGGCGGCCGAGCGGATCGGCCGACGGTGCGGGCATGGATGTGCCGGTGCTGACGAAGCCGTCGTGCGCATTTACGCTGCATTGCAGCAAGAGCCTGGCGTCGAAGCGTGGCCAAAGCGCGTCCGACGCGTTCAGAGCTTTGGCGGGGTGCCCGAAAACGATACGCCTCCGGGCACCGACCCCCCGCCGCGCGAGCGGACGAGAGGCGTGCCGGGGGGCACCTGAATGTCGTGCGAGCCGACGACGATTCGTGCCGGCCCGTCATGCACGTCGAAGATCGGCCAGCCGCGGTCGCTCTTCACCACCAGATGCCCGATATGGATCTCGACCGGCCCGCCCGCGGACGGCCCCGCCATGATCGTGAAATGATTGGTGTCGCCGATCCCGCCGATCTTAATCGGGTCGAGGCTGATGAGCCGGGTCGCCCGGACGCTCGACCAGAAGCGGAAATTGCGCGCGTTGCGGCCGCTGGTGCAATCGTCGAGCAGCGTATCGGTCGATTTGAGGTCGAAACCGCCGTCGCTATTGTCCCACGCCGCGCACTGGCGGAACAGAAAGCGCCTATTGCCGCGCTCGGTCGAAAAACCGTCGCCGTTCCAATATTGGGTGTCACGGCGTTTCCACTGGAACCCGCGCATGAAACAGCGCTCGATCCGAAAGTCGTGCGCGGTATCGGCAAAGGCGATCCCGACGGGCAGGTCGGTCGAACCGGTGGTCAGCATCCCGCTCGCGCTGACATCCTCGATCACGCCGTGCCGGCTGTCGTAGCGGATGCGCGCAAAGCTTCGCTCGAGGCCGGTCGCCCGCGCGCCGCGAACATGGAGCCCGGCGCAACCCGCCGCGACCAGATCCGGCGCCGCGGTGTTTTCGATCACGCGATAGCCGCCGTCGACCCGGACGTTCGCGATCGTGACATTGCGGACGGGCTCGCGAATCACGAACAGGCCGTTGCCGACCTCGCGCGCCCGCACGCCGCGATAGGAAGCGCCCGACCGCACGACATAGACCGGCTCGCCGCCCGCGGCGATCCGGACCGCGGCGGCCGCAAGGCGCGAGGAAGGGTCATCCATGGCGCCGACGTAACGCACCGAACAAACCGAAAGCCAGCGCCGTGCGGCACAGCGTGGCGCGTCCGGGATCAAGCCGCCCCGCGCCCGAACCGCCAAAACCGTTCGCCGCGCATGCACGCCTTTTCATCAGATTTATGGTCGAAATTCCAGTCGAGTTGAAAATAGACAAGAAACTTTTCGAACTAAGCTACGTTGATCTGCCTAACCTAGAAATACATCTATTAAATATATAACAAAATTTAACTCATTCACTATTTTCCTCCCATATATCCGTAAATCATCTCATCTTTGAATCCGAACCATTCAAAGATCGAAAGTTGACGTTTACATTCGTCTCAAGCGATTGTTCGCAGGTGCAGCAAAATCCTGCTGCCGCCTCAAATGGGATCAATAATTCATGCATATCGCGACGCCCCGGCCCGGTGAGGCCGGCCGATCCACCGCGCCCGCTTCGGGCGAGGCCTCCTCTATTCAGGGGCCCGCGGCATGACCGCCGATACCCCCATCCTCGTCACCGGCGCCGCCGGCTTTATCGGCCATGCCGTCGCCGAGCGGCTGCTGGCGCGCGGCGACCAGGTGATCGGGATCGACAGTTTCACCGACTATTACGACGTCGCGCTCAAGAAGGCGCGCGTCGCGCGGCTCGCCGACAATTTCAACTTCCGGCTGATCGACGGCGATATCGCGAGCCCGGGCCTGGTCGAAGAGCTCACCAAGGCCCATGGCGTGCGCCGGATCGTCCACCTCGCCGCGCAGGCGGGTGTCCGGTACAGCCTCGATAACCCCTTCGCCTATGAACATAGCAATCTGAAGGGCCATCTCGCGGTGCTCGAGGCGGTGCGCCAGGCGGGCCATGTCGAGCATCTCGTCTATGCCTCGTCGAGCTCGGTCTACGGCGACCGGCCGCTCGGCGGCGCCGGCTTTCGCGAAGACGAACCCTGTACCGCGCCGGTCTCGCTCTATGCCGCGACCAAGCGCAGCTGCGAACTGATGAGCCAAAGCTATGCCACGCTCTTCGGACTGCCGCTCAGCGGGCTGCGCTTCTTCACCGTCTATGGGCCGTGGGGCCGGCCCGACATGGCCTATTTCGCCTTCGCCCGAAAAATCCTGCTCGGCCAGTCGATCGAGGTGTTCGGCGAGGGTCGGATGGCGCGCGATTTCACCTATATCGACGATATCGTCGACGGCGTGGTCGGCGTGCTCGACAAGCCGCCGGCCGCCGGCGAGCACCGGCTGCTCAACATCGGCGACTGCAATCCGGTCGGGCTGATGGACATGATCGCGCTGCTCGAACGCGCGCTCGGCCGGCCGGCGATCAAGCTGATGCGGCCGATGCAGCCCGGCGACGTGACCGCGACCTTCGCCGACATCTCCGCGATCAACGCGCTCACCGGATACAGCCCTCAGGTGCCGCTCGCCCGCGGGATCGAGCGGTTTGTCGACTGGTATCTCAGCGAAATCGAACTGGGTGGAAGAGGGCCGATGGCAGCGGTGGCCTGAGCCGGAACATCTGGCCGGGCTGTTTTTTTGGAGACAAGTCATGCTGCAACAAACGAACGCGTCCGCCCGCTATAGCGGGGCGGACACCATTTGCGTGACCGGGTTACGCGGCTTTCCGCACGTCATGGGTGGGGTCGAAAGCCATTGCGAAGAGTTGCTGCCGCGCATCAAGGCGCTCTGGCCCGACCACCGTTCGGTCGTGCTTGGCCGCGCGCCTTATCTGCCCGCGGCGCGCGGGCGGCATCGCGGCGTCGAGATCGTCGGCATCCCCTGCCCCCGGTCGAAACATCTCGAAGCGGTCGTTTCCACCTTTCTCGCCATCTTCGCCGCGTCGCGGCAGGGCGCAAAGCTGATCCACATCCATGCGATCGGTCCCGGGCTGATGGCGCCGCTGGCCCGGCTGCTTGGTTTGAAGGTGGTCGTGACGCATCACGGGGCCGACTATAACCGCGCCAAATGGGGCCTGCTGGCGCGCGGCGCCTTGCGCGCCGGCGAGTGGCTGGCGCTGACCTTTGCCGACCGCGTCATCGCGGTCTCGCCATCGCTCGCCGCGCAGCTGCAACACGCCTTTCCCCGGCGCGCCGAAACCATCGCCTATATTCCCAACGGCGCGCCCGACCTGCCGGGCGACGCCGATCCGGTTCCCTTGTTCGACCAATTGGGAATCGCGAAAGGCGATTTCCTGCTCGCCGTGGCGCGGCTCGTTCCCGAAAAGGGGCTGCACGACCTGATCGAGGCGTTCGAACGATCGAACTACCCAGGCAAGCTGGTGATCGCCGGATCGGCCGATCATGACAGCGATTATGCCCGCGCCCTGCTGGAGCGTGCCGGCGACCGGGTGATCTTCGCCGGCGTTCAGTCGCGCGCGGCGCTGAAATGCCTGTACGAACATTGCGCGCTGTTCGTCATGCCCTCCTATCACGAGGGGCTGCCGATCGCGGCGCTGGAGGCGGCGAGTTGCGGCGCCCCGATGCTGCTCAGCGACATTCCGGCCAATCTCGACATCGGGCTTGGATCGCAAAATTATTTCCCGGTCGGCGACGTCGCGGCGCTGACCGAACGGCTCGCTGCGGATCGGGCGGATTTTCGGGTCGATCGCGATAATGTCCGCGCCCGGTTCAGCTGGGACAGGGCGGCGGAAGATACGCTCGAAATCTATCGTTCGGCGCTGGCTCCGGAGCAAGCCTGATCGTCAGCCCCGCAGCCGGGCCATGACGTCGGCCCGATCCGCCGCTGCGATATCGCCCGTTATCTCGATGCCGGCATCGCTGCGCGTCGCGCGGGCGATCAGCGGATGCCACGCGTTGCCCTGCCACTGCCAGCTCCGGATACGCCAGGCGCCGGGTCCGATCGAATCGACGACCAGCGTCGGGCGGCCGACTTCCTCCGCGCCCGCTGGAGAGACGCCGCGCGATCCGGCGATCGGCACGGCAGCCACCATCGTCAAAAGCGTTCGTCGATCCATCGCAAAAACCTCGCCGGCAGCATCCGAAAACAGCGCGCGCGCTGCGTCAACCGCGCCGCGCCGGGCGGTTCGCCGAACCGGCTAGCCGGATCGGCGGCGGGTTTCAGGGTGCCGCGATTTTTTCCGGCGCCGTTTGCTGCGCCGCCAAGGCGGTGCGCCCTTCGAACCGCCGGATCGCCGCTTTCCCAAGCCGCTGTCCCGGCAACTCGACCAGCCGATAGCAAAGCCAGGCCAGCGCATAGGTGACCGGAACGACGATGACGCCGGTCAGCGCAAAGCGGCCGACTGCGCCGAGCCCGGTCCCGAACGCGCCGATCACCGCCGCCGCGACCGGCTGCAGGATCAGCAGGTGGATCAGATAGGTGCCATAGGACAGCTCTCCCAACCAATAAAAGGGCCGGCTACCGAGCAACCGCGACATCGCGTCGATCGCGCCGAGCGAACGCCCGTGGACCAGCCCGAAAAATCCGAGCACCAGCAGCGCGCGCGCCGCGAAATGCAGCAGGTCCTGGTCGCCGCCGATCGGGATCGCCGCCAGCAGCATCGCCGCACCAAGGTGAATCCAGATGCGCCGCCGTCCCTTTCCCGGATCGGCGGCGATCAGCATGGCGGCCAGAAAGAGCTGCAGCTTCAACGGCAGAAAGGAGGGCATCGGATAGTCGAGCCCTGCGGCCGCGGCGATCAGCGCGATGGCGACGCCGCCGGCCGCCGCGACGAAAGCCGCGGGCACCCAGCCGACGCGCCGCGCCAGCAGGACGAGCAAGGGAAAAAGCGCATAAAATTGCATCTCGAGCCCCAGGCTCCAGTCGGGCAGCGGGGTGCGAAAGGCATATTCGGGCAGCAACCCGAACAGGAAGCTCAGATGTAGGGCGATATTGGCGAAGCCCGCGTCGTTATAGCGTTCGGGCGGCTGCAGCGACTGGCCCAGAAAGCTGTCGATCGCGACCCGGTCGGCATAGATCGCCGGCCCGGCGATCAGCGCCGCCGCCAGCGTCACATAGAAGAGCGGCGCCAATCGAAAAAAGCGGCGCGTCCAAAAGGCCGCCCAGGTGCGGGGCGAGTCCCAGTCCTCGCGCCCCGCGCGAAGCTGATATTGGAACACCATCAGAAATCCCGACAGCAGGATGAACAGATCCACGCCCAGATCGGGCTTGCCGATCAACGGCAGGCGAAAGCCGGTCAGGATCATCATATGCCCGATCAGCACCCACAGCGCCGCAACGCCGCGCAAACCGTCCAGACACTCGACTCGCCGAATGTCCATCATGCACCTCCGCAATCCTTCGTCGATCGCGGATGGATAGCCGTATCCGGTCGCCAGGCTATCGCGCCACGCCCTCTAATCGGCCAGCCGCCCCGGCAGGGCGACAAAGCGGGCGGCTTTGTGTGCACTGCAGCAAACAGCCGTGATAGGGTCCTCTCGATCCCCCCCATGTCGGCCGGCACGAACCCGGCTCGCCGACACGAAAGCGAGGCACGATGCCGCATCGGAAGCGGATATTATTCGCGATCAACTCGCTCGCGGGCGGCGGTGCCGAGCGCGTGCTCGCTACTCTGCTTGGCGGCTCGGAGTCCTGGCGTACGCGCTACGACATCCATCTGGCACTGCTCGACGACGAACCGCGCGCCTATCGGCGCCGATGGTCACGCTTCATCAGCTCGACGCCCGGTTCAAATTGCTGCCGAGCCTGATCCAGCTTCGGGCGCTCGTCGGGCGACTGTCGCCCGATGCGACGCTCAGCTTCCTGACCCGCGCCAATATCGCCAATGCCTGGGCGATGGCGGGTCGCGCGCGCCCCTGGCTGATCAGCGAACGCGTCAACACCAGCGCCCATCTCGGCAGCGGCATCGCGGCCAAGGCGATGGTCCGCCTCGTCTATCCCCGCGCCGCGCACGTCATCGCCGTGTCGGAGGGCGTTTCCGACGATCTCGCGGTCAATTTCGGCGTGGCGCGCGCGCGCATGTCGGCCATCGCCAACCCTGTCGACCATGACCGCATTGCCGAACTCGCTGCGGAGCCGCCCGCCTTCGCCGTGCGGGGCCCCTATATCGCCGCCGCCGGGCGGCTGACGCCGAACAAGAATTTCCCGCTGTTGCTGCGCGCCTATGCGCAGGCCGCGCCGCCGGCGCGCCTCGTCATCCTCGGCGAAGGTCCCGAACGCGAAGCGCTCCGCGCGCTGGCGCTTTCGCTCGGCATCGCCGACCGCGTCGACATGCCCGGCTTCGTCGCCAACCCCTTTGCGGTGCTGGCGCGGGCGCAGCTCTATGCGATGCCGTCCAATGCGGAGGGTTTTCCCAACGGGCTGGTCGAAGCGATGGCGTGCGGCGTCCCGGTCGTCGCCACCAACTGCGCGTCGGGCCCGTCGGAAATTCTCGCCGGCCGCCCGCGTGCGGCAGTGAGCGATGCGATCGACGTCGATGCGGGCGCGTTGGTGCCCACCGACGATGTGGCGGCTTTTGCAGCGGCGCTGGGGCGGGTACTCGCCGAACCGCGCCGCAGCGCCTGCGCGGCGCAGGCGCGCGCGCGGTCGCGCGCCTATGGCGTCGAACAGGCGGCGGCAAATTATTGGGCCACGATCGAGGCGGCACTTGCGCCGCCGCCCGCGCGGTCCCGTCTCGAAGACAATGTGGCGTTCCGTCCAGGAGTAAGTTCATGAAATGGCACATAAAAGTCGCGTTGGCGGGGGCGCTGGCGATGCTGGGCGGGTGCACCGGCCAAACCCCGCTCGCGGGCAGCGGCACGCCGCCGCCGTCCGCCGCGGCCTTCCTTCTGTCGCCCGGCGACAAGGTCAAGATCGCGACCTTCGGGGAAGAAAAGCTCAGCGGCGATTTCGAAATCTCGCCCGCGGGCACCATCTCCTTCCCCCTGATCGGCGAAGTCAAGGCGGCCGGGCTGGAGGCCGACCAATTGTCGAAAGCGATCGAGGCGCAGCTCGCCGACGGCTTTCTGCTCGAACCCCGCGTTTCGGTGCAGGTCGCCAATTTCCGGCCCGTCTATGTCCTCGGCGAGGTGAACAAGCCGGGCGAATATCCCTATACGCAGGGCCTCACCATCCGCGGCGCGGTCGCCAAGGCCGACGGCTTCACCTATCGCGCCAACGAAAAGCGCGTCTTCCTGAAGCGCGCGGGCGAGGCGGGCGAGCAGGTCTATCCGATGACCGCCGATTTTCCGGTGCTGCCCGGCGACACGATCCGGTTCGGGGAGCGCTATTTCTGATGGACATGGCCACCACCCCGCGCGCTCCGGCGCCAGCCTTGGAGGAACCGGCGCCCGAAGAGACGGGCAAGCCGCACCTGCGCGGCTGCCCGGTCAGCTTCGCCAAACTGAAGGCGCTGCTCGCCGCCGACCTCTACCGCTACGCCGGCCGCGTCGGCTTCGGCCCCTTCGTGCGCCATTACGCCTTCACGCCGGGCTATAAATATACGGTGCTGATGCGCACCACCGGCTGGCTCAAGCTCAAGCCCGCCATGGCCTTCGGACTTTATCCGCTCGCCAAATGGCTGTTGCTGCGCGCGCGCTACAAATATGGCTTCGCGATCCCCGAATATATGGAGATCGGACCCGGCCTGTTTCTCAACCGCTTCGGCGGCTTCTATTTCCACGGCGACACGGTGCTGGGCAGCAACGTCAATATCACCCACGGCGTCGTGCTCGGCTATATGAACCGCGGCGCGCGGCGCGGCGCGCCGGTGATCGGCGACCGCAGCTTTCTGGGTTCGGGGGCCAAGGTGATCGGCGGGATCCAGATCGGCGCCGAAGCCGCGATCGGCGCGAACGCCGTCGTGACCAGGGATGTGCCCGCGCGCACCGTCGTGGGCGGCATTCCCGCCAAGCCGCTGTCGGACCAGGGGTCGGACGGCTATATCAACCGCCTTGCCCCGCCGCATCTTCTGGCCGCGTGCGAAGGCGCGCTGCACGGCTGGCGCGACGGGTCATAGCCCGGAAAAACTCACGCCCACCGACACGCGATTGTCCCCGAAGTCGCGCCCCGCCATCAGGCCCGCGCTCGCCTGGGTGCGCCGCTGCAGGTCGAGGCGCAGCGCCATCCGCTTGCTGACCAGATAGGCCGCGCTCGCCCGCCAGATCCAGCGGTCGTCCTGCCGGTCGATGTTGCCGAAGTCGCGCTGTTCCAGCTCGCCGCCCGCGCTAATGATCAGGTTGCGCAGCAGCTCATAGTCCGCACGCAGCGTCATGTTGGTGGCGAGATAGCCGGTCGCGCCATTGACCCCCGTTTCGCGAATCCCGCGGTCGACGGTACCGGTGATCGTCACCAGCGAGGTCAGGAAATAGGCGAGCTCGCCGCGCACCAGAAAGCCCGAGACATCCTCGAACGCCGCGGGCCGGTAATCCTGGTGGAGATAGCCGAGCCGGAGCGAGCCGCGCGCCTTGCGTCCCAGTTCGAAGCTCGCCCCGCCCGCCAGCTCGAAACCGCGCGAATCGCGCGCGGGCACCGGGCCGCTGCGCGCGCGATAGTCGCGCCGGTTGACCGACCCCGCGACGAACAGCGCCATGCTCGGGCTCAGCGCATATTCGCCGATCGCGGTGCCGGTATAGCTTGTATGATCCCGGAAATCCTGATCGATCGCCTCGCCTCCCGGCGTCACTCCGTCGCGATAATCGCGATTTTCGACATCGACGATGCCGCGCAGCCGCAGCCGGTTGAAGACATGCGCATAGCTGGCGGTCGCCCCCTTCACCGTAAAGCGCACCGGCCGCGCCGCCTGCGTCGGCGAATCGGGCGAGACGCGCTCCTGGCTGTAGCGCCCGGTGCGCAGCGCGATATCGACGCTGTCCGACTTGCTGATCGTATAGCGCGCCCCGGCATTCAGCGAATATTGCGTGCTGTTCTCGCTCGCCCGGTCGGCGTAGCGCAGCAGGTCGAGCTCGCCGTCGAGCGACAGCCGCAGGTTCGGCGACGGCCGCACCAGCGACACGCGCGGACGAACACGCAGATAGGCGTCGCCGATCGCGTCGCCGGGCTGCGCATAGAGATTGTCGTCGTAGCCGGCGCCGATGGCGAGGCGCGGCATCAGTTCGAGCGCGCCGACATGGATCGGTTCGGGCGTATAGTCGGGCCGCCGGCGTTCGAGCACGCTGACATTGCGGTCCCGCCCGAAGCTGTTCTCGCTCGCAACCGAACCGAGCCCGTCGGTCGCATCCGATTGCTGCGCCAGCGCGGGCGGCGCAAGACTGCAGCTGCCGACGAGGACAAGAAGCGCCGCGCGCCTCATGTCCGCCCCAGCGTCACGAGAATCGGCCGATGGTCGGACCCGGTTGCGGGCAATCGCCGCACCGACCGGAGCCCCCAGTCGCGGCCGGCGTAGATCTGGTCGATCGGCAGCACCGGAAACAGGCGCGGCCAGCTCGGTAGCGCGCGTGTCATGCGCATGAGCGGCGCGAAGGCGCGGTCCTGCTCACGCATCGCCGCGGCCCAGGGGGTGAGGTTCATGTCGCCCGCGACGATCAACGGATCGCGATCGATTCGCACCAGCGCCCGCGCCACCTCGCGCCGGCGCACCGCCTGATCGCGCGAGGTCGGCCACGGATAATGCAGCGTCATCGCGGTGAACCGCCGGCCGTCGGGCCCCTCGATCCGCGCCCAGAGCAGAGGGGGACCGAACGCTTTCCCGTCCCCGTCCTTCAGGAAATAGTCGCTGTCGGCGATCGGCCAGCGCGAGAAAATCGCGAGGTCGCAGCCCGGCGGGCAGGCGGTGCGAAAGGCGAAATGCTGGTCCAGCGCCGCGAGCATCGGCCGGAAACTCCCGCCGACCTCCTGCAGCAACAGCACATCGGGTTTCGCGTCGATCAGCGTCTGCGCGGTCGCGGCGGGATCGCGATTGCGCTGCCACACATTGTGCGTCAGCACGCGGATCGGCGGCGCATCGGCGCGCGCCGTCGGAATGTCGCGCGCCCATTCGGGCGCCATCCCGATCATCACCGGCGCCAGACCGGCCAGCGCGATCGCGACGGCCCGAATGAACCGCGGCCGCGCGACCAGCAGCCCCAGCAGGATCGCGGCGCCGAACAGCGGCAGGAAGGAAGCCAGGACGTCGAGCGCGGGCACGAACCGCCCCGCGAACGCCAGCCACGCGGCGAGGAAGCCCCCGCCGGTCAGCAGGGCAGCAAAGGCGCGGACAAGCCTCACGCGCGGGCGAGCAGCCGGTTGCGCAGCGCATGGCCGGTCTGCCGCAGCGACGCGGGGATCAGCTTGGCGGCGAGCAGCAGCGCCGCCGCGCCCGCCCCCTCGGGCAGATAGAGATCGCCGATCCGGATCGCCGTACGCCCCGGATATTTCATCGCATAGCGCGCGTAATGCGCGATTTCCTGGTTCACCAGCCGCCGCAGCAGGGCGGCTTCGTCGGGGCTCGCCTCGGCGATCATCTGCCGCGCCGTCGCGACCAGGCACGGTACGTCGAGCGTCGTCGTCGATTTGCTGACCTTGTTGTCGCTATCGCGGTGAAAGATCGCCGTGACGCGCGGGTCGTACCGCAGCGATCCCCGCGCGAGCAGGCGCAGCCACAAATCCTTGTCGCCGCCGCGCACCGCGCCGCCTTCGGGAAACAGCCCCGCCGCGAACAGCAGCTCGCGCCGCACCCCGATCGCGCCGGTCCACATCGGGCATTCGCGCACCGTCAGCCAGGCCGCCAGGAAAGCCGACAGGTCGAGCGTCACCGGGCGCTCCAGCTGCGGCGCGATCCGCTGCGGCTGCGAGCGCCGTTCGAACCAATGGTCGAACCGCGTCGCCACCGTCCCGGCCTCCGGGTCCGCCGCGATCGTTTCCGCCAGCACCGCCAGATGATCGGGCTGCCACAGGTCGTCGGCGTCGAGAAAGGCGATCCAGTCGCCGCTGGCCGCGCGGATGCCCATATTGCGTCCCGCATACGCCCCCCGGGCCCGGGGTCGGCAGGTCGAGCAGCCCGATCCGTTCGTCGGCGATCGCCGCGACCAGCGCACGGCCGCCATCGGTCGATCGATTGTCGATCACCCATATCTCGTGCACGGGAAAGGTCTGGGCGAGCGCGCTCTCGATCGCCGCACGGACATGCGCGGCCTTGTTATAGAGCGGCATCACCACGGAAAAGCGCGGGGCCGGTGGAGTCGGGGCCATTATTCGCGTGCTGCCTTTCTTCCCCCCGCCAGATGCAAAAATTCGCCCACCGCCACCCCGGCGAGCTGCAACGTCAACAGCATGACCGCCAGGCGGCGGCGTATCGACAGATCGGGCGAGATGGCGGCCCGGCGCAATCGCCGCAGCGTATCGACCGCCGTGATGCCCAGCACATGCGCCAGCCGCGGCCGCCGCGCGGTGCGGTCCCAACGACCGCCGCTCAGCCGCTGGCGCTTGCGCACCAGCTCGGCGCGGCTGGCGCGCACCGGATGGCGCACCAGCATGTCGGGAATATAGACCAACGGCCGGCCCGCCGCGCGGATGCGCAAGGCCATCTGCCGATCGCCGCCCGACTTCAGCGCCGCGTCGAATCCGCCCAGCTCGCGCAGCAGCGCCGTCTCGCTCGCCCAATTGGCGGTGGCGCAATTGCCGCGCGCCGCATGCGCCTGGGGAAAGCTGAAAAGCCGCTCATAATCGCCGAACACCTCGCGCTCCTGCGCGATCTCGTCGAACAGCTCGATCTTTCCGGCAAGCACGCCGAATCCCGGATTGGCCGCGGCCGCGCGCAGCACCTGCGCGAGCCAGTCGGGGGCGGGCTCGCAATCGGCGTCGGTAAAGGCGGTAATCGGCGCCTTGACCCGCGCGATCCCCAGATTGCGCGCCACATAGGATCCGGGCTGCCGCTCTTCGAGCAATTCGACGCCGCGATAACCCCGCGCGATCGCCTTTGTCGCGTCGCTCGACCCATTGTCGACGACGATGATCTGGAACGCGTCGCGCGGCAGCGTCTGGCGCGCCAGCGCATCGAGGCAGCGGCCGAGAACCGCTTCGCCGTTCCACACCGGTATGACGACTGCGACTTGAAACATAGGACCGCCTGCTCCGTGTCCCTCGCCCTCGGGGCGATCCAATCGGCCGCGCGACCCGTCCCGGTCAACCTTATGCTGCACCTGCGAAGACGAGCCGCCCCGTTGACCGGACGACCGGAGCGCCGACGCCTTCGCTCTCAAATCAATGCCCGCTACCAAGGGTCGCCCCGGACCAATCGGAGTTGCGGCCCCGCACTCACCGGCATCGCAACAGGGCAGGAGGCGCATAGAGTGGGTGAAAGCTTGCCCGAATCGGATGGGATCGCCGACGTCATCGTGGTGTCGCTCGCATCGGCCGAGGCGCGGCGAAGCGCTTTTGCCGCGCGCGCCGCGGACACGTCGCTCGCCTGGCGCTTCTTCGACGCCTGCACGGGTCCGGCGCCCGGCATGACGATCGACGAAGCCGCGATCCGCCGCAACAAGGGCCGCCCGATGAGCCAGGGCGAGATCGGCTGCTATGCCAGCCATTTCTCGATCTGGCAGGACATGATCGCGCGCGGCGTGCGCCAGGCGATCGTGCTCGAAGACGATACGGTCGTCGACTGGGCCTATCTCGAACCGCTGGCGCGCACCGACCTCCATGCCCAGGGCATCGACTATCTGCGCCTCTATGCCAAACGCCCGACGTGGCAGCGCGTCGTGCAGACCGATTTCCTTCAGCATTCGCGGTCGATCGTCGAACTGGTGGGTCTCGCCTACGGCACGCAGGGCTATGCCATCACGCTCGCCGGGGCGCGGCGGCTCGCCGCCCACTGCCAAAACGTCCAGCGTCCGATCGACGACGAGATGGACCGGTCCTGGGCGCATGGGGTGCCCAATCTGCTGCTCTATCCCGCGCCGATCCTCGAAGCCGCGGTCGCATCGGATATCGGCGCGTCGCGTTTCGGTCCCAAGACCGATCCGCTCTATCGTTCGACGCGGCAAAGGATATGGCGCCAGATCGAGCGCGCCCGCATGCGGATGCTGAAGGCGAGGCGCCTGCTTGAGCGCTGACCTGCCTACCCGCTTCGACGAGGATCTGCGCGCGCGCAGCCGCAATTCGATCGGCTGGACGCTGACCCGCTTCCTGTCCGATCAGCTGTTCTCCTTCATCGTCTTCGTGATCCTCGCGCGCCTGCTCACGCGCGCGGACATCGGCGCCTTCGCGATCATGGCGGTGACGGCGGAGGCCTTTCGCATCATCGCCACCGCCGGCCTCGTCCAGACGATCGCCCGGCAGCGCGAGCTCAGCCCGGCGTTCCTCGACACCATCTATCGCTCGCAGCAGGCCTTTTCGTTTCTCTCCGCCCTGCTGATCGTCGCGCTGGCCCAGCCGATCGCGGGCTGGATGGGCGCGCCGGACATCGCACTGCCGCTGGCCGTGATGAGCCTGGCGCTGCCGATCTCGTCCTTCGGGGCGACCCATATGGCGCTTCGCCTGCGCGAATTCGGTCACCGCACGACGGCGCTTCGGTCGGTCGTCGGCGGGCTCGTCGGCGGCGGCTGCGCGGTGGCGGCCGCCTTCGCCGGTCTCGGTTTGTGGAGCCTCGTCATCCAGCGCCTCGTCACCGAGATCGTCGGGGTCATCTTGTCGCGCACCTCCTATGACTGGAGCCCCGGCTGGCAGTTCGACTGGGCGATCCTGCGCGCCAATCTGATGCTCAATGCCAGCCTGATCTATGTCCAGCTCGCCTTCCTCGCCACGGTTCGCGTTCAGGAAATGGCGATCGGTGCCGGCATCGGCCTGGCCGCCGTCGGCGTCTATCGCACCGCGTGGAGAACCGTCGAATTGATCGGCCGCGGCGCGATTCAGCCCTTCACGCAGGTGGCGGTGCAGACGCTCGCGCGGGTCAAGGATGAGCCCGCCGAACTCCGCCGCGCCTATCGCTGGATGATTTCGCGCGCCTCCGCCCTGTCCTTTCCCGCCCTCGTCGGTTTCGGCGCGCTGGCCCCTATCGCCATCCCGACGGTGTTCGGGGCGAAATGGGACGAGGCCGGGCAGCTGGCGCAGATCTTCGCCTTCATGGCGGTGCCCTTCACGCTCAATTTCTTCGCCTCGCCGTCGCTCAGCGTGCTGGGTGCCTCGCGCAGCCTCATCTCGCTGTCGACGACGCAGCTTGTCCTCGGCGTCATCCTGACGCTGATCGCGCTGCCTTACGGGCTTTTCGCGGTCGCCTTCTCCTATGTCGGGCGGGCCTATCTGACCCTGCCGATGCAGATCCTGCTGCTCCGCCGCGCCTCGGGCATCCGCCCCATCGACACGTTTCGCGCCGTCGGGGCACCGCTCGTCGCCTCCTCGCTGATGGGCGTGGCGCTCGCCTTCGCGATGCGGCTGCTCGATCCGCAGATGGAGCGCGGGACGCTGCTGCTGGTCCTGACCGCTGCCGGCGCGCTCTTCTACGGGCTGGCGCTGCTCGCCCTCTCCGCGGCGTGGCGCGACCGCCTCCTCTTCCTGTCCAGACACATCAGAAAGGGTCGGATATGACCACCAAGGCGGCCGACCAGCTGGTCGGCGAACTGTCGTCCCGATTCGCGCGGACGCTCGATGATGCGCTCCCGCCGGGCCCGCTTGCCCTCGTCGATTTCCCCGACCATTCGAACGTCGGCGACTCGGCGATCTGGCTGGGCGAGATAGAATATCTGGCCAGGCGGAACCGGCTGCCCGCTTATTATTCGGCGATCGACGATTTCGACGACGGGGCCTGCCGCGCCGCAATCAGCGACGGGCCGATCCTGATCCACGGGGGCGGCAACATGGGAACGCTATGGCCGCGGCACGAGGCTTTTCGCCTGCACCTGCTGCACACACACCGCGGCCGTCCGATCGTCCAGATGCCGCAATCGATCCTCTATGCCGACCCCGCCGCGACCGAGGCGATGGCGCGGGCGATCGGGTCGCACGGCCAATTCACCTTGCTCGTGCGCGACCTCCGCTCGCTCGCCTTCGCGCAGGAACATTTCGACTGCGCGGTGCATCTGTGCCCCGACGCCGCGCTGATGCTCGGCCGGCAGCAGCGCGCGCCGGCCCGCGTTCCGGTCTTTGCGCTGCTGCGCTCCGATCATGAACGCGCGGCCGGCGGGCCCGACGTGCTGCCGCCGGGCGTGGTCGCCGACGACTGGCTGGACGAGGATGCGGGCCAGAAACGCCGGCTGCGCCTGTCGCTCGGCCTCGGTCGGCTGATGACGCGCGACCCCATGGTCCGGCGCGCGACGCGCCAGCGCCGCCTCGCCGAATGGCGGCTGCAGCGCGGCCTTGCGATGCTGTCGACGGGTGAGCTGGTCGTGACCGACCGGCTGCATGCGCACATCCTGTCGCTGCTGCTCGACATCCCGCATGTGCTGCTCGACAACAGCTATGGCAAGGTTGCGGGCTTCGCCGATCAGTGGACCGGCGACTATGCCGGGCTGATGCGCGCGACCGGCCGCGCCGAGGCCTTCGACATCGCGCTGGCCTGCGGCCGTCCGCTGATCGTCGACGGCTGATCAATAGGCGTTGCGGTGAATCAGCACCTGCGCGGTGCGGGCCAGGATCGAGATATCGCGCAGCAGCGACCAGCCGTGCTGATATTCGAGGTCGGATTCGAGCCGGTCCAGAATATCGCGCTTGCTGTGGGTCGCGCCGCGAAAGCCGCGGATCTGCGCCAGGCCGGTAATACCGGGTTTTAATGCGTGGCGATGCCAATATTGCCGGTCGACGCGCCAGAACAGCTCGTTCCCGGCGGTCGATCCCAGCGCATGCGGACGCGGCCCGACCAGGCTCATTTCGCCAAACAACACATTGATAAGTTGCGGTAATTCGTCGATGCTCGTCGCCCGGATAAAGCGCCCCACCCGCGTGATCCGCTCATCATCCCGGCTCGCAGAGCGTACACCGTCGGCGTCGCTAGCCCCCACCCACATACTACGAAACTTCAGGATCTGGAAAATTCGGTTGCCTCGCCCCATTCGCTCCTGCCGAAAGAATATGGGGCCCGGCGAATCCAGCTTGATCGCGATCGCGACCAGGATCAGCAGGGGGGTCGAAAGCAGCAAGGCGGGGATCGTCACGGCGAGGTCGAGCGCGCGCTTCTTGACCCGGTTAGCCCGGTTGAGCGGGCCCCACGACACGACCAGCGTCGTCACGCCTCCCCATCGCCGCGTCGTCAGGGGCTCCAGTTCCGCGATTTCGGGCATCACGATTTCGCCGACGATGTTCACGCCCTTCAGCGCGCGCGCCCACTCGGCCTTCCGCTCCGGCGTGCAGGCGATCATCACGCGGTCGTAATCGCGCAGCAAGGTGCCGAGCCGGTCGAGCATATAGGGGTCGTCGAGATCGGTGCGAAGCCCCGCCACGCGCGCGTCGATGACATCGCGGTTGAGAAGCGACACAGGCAGGTTGGCGCCGTCGAGGATAACCAACTCCGCCGTCATCTTGCCGAAGGTGACCCGCACGAAGTGACACACCAACAGGCGCTGGGCGATCAGCAGCGACAGAGCCGTCATCATCCCGAGGCCGAGTGCGAGGCGCGGCACCTTGCCGGTGACGCGGAGCGAGAAGGCCGCGAGAAGGAAAATCAGCAAGGTGGTCGCAAAGGTCAGCAGGGTCTGACGGCAGCTCTTGATCGGCTGGGTCAGGCAGCGCGGATTATAGGCCTGATTCTGGAAGGCGATCGCGGCATGGACCAGCAGCGCGCCGCCCATCGCCGTCCACAATTCCTCCGAGATGCCGCGGCTGTTCTCGACCAGCAGCGTCACCGCAAAGCCCGCCGCCAGCGCCATCGCGTCGAGCACGATCAAGCCGAGACAGAGCCATATCTTTGCATTGCGCCGCGCCGCTTTCGCCAGCGGCGTGCGCGCGGATACGGCCTGGAAATCCAGGTCGATCTTCGTCATGAGATCGATACTCCCTGTACTGTCGTGATCTTGTTGCAATGCAACATGCCCCGGGCGGCCGGGAATACAAGCCGCCAGCGCGGGCACGTGCCGGATACAGGACGACCCGTGCGAAGGCCCGTCAATCGCGACGCCGGGCGCAACCCCGGCCCATCGTCCGACCGCCACCCATATGGCGCGCCCGGCAGGATTCGAACCTGCGACCACCCGCTTAGAAGGCGGGTGCTCTATCCAGCTGAGCTACGGGCGCGCTGCGCTGGTACGCGCCGCGGCGAATAGCGCGGTTTGCGCGGGCTGCAAAGCGCGTTAAGCAGCTCCCGATGACCGACACCCCGACACCCTCCGACACGGCCCCGGCGCATGTCAGCGCCGCGAGCATCCGGCATTTCCGCTATTATGATCTCGTCATGGCGGCGTTCGTCGCCGTCCTGCTGCTCTCCAACATCATCGGCGCGTCGAAACTGTCGATGGTCGGCGGGCTGACCTTCGGCGCGGGCATCCTTTTCTTTCCGATCAGCTATGTGATCGGCGATGTGCTGACCGAGGTCTATGGCTATGCCCGCGCCCGGCGGGTGATCTGGACCGGGTTTGCGGCGCTGCTGTTCATGGCGGTGATGAGCTGGATCGTGCTCGCGATGCCGCCCGCACAGGATTGGTGGTGCAGCGGGACCGAAACGCTGGTGCTGAAGTCGGGCGACGCGTCCGGCCCCGGCGCGGTCTGCCAGCAAACCTATGAAAGCGTGTTCGGCGCCGCCTGGCGCATCGTGCTCGCTTCGATGATCGCTTTCTGGGCGGGCGAGTTCGTCAACTCCTATGTCCTCGCGCGGATGAAGCTCGCCACAGAGGGGCGCCATCTGTGGATGCGCACGATCGGCTCGACGATTTTCGGGCAGGGCGTCGACAGCCTGATCTTCTATCCCATCGCCTTCCTCGGCATCTGGGAAACCGAACAGGTATTTCTAGTACTGGCCACCAACTGGGCGATGAAAGTCGCGTGGGAGGCGGTGCTGACACCCGCAACCTATGTGGTAGTCGGCGCGTTGAAGCGCCGCGAGGGTGTCGATGTGTTCGACGAAGGCACCGATTTCAACCCGTTCGGCGCCAAGGTTTGACTTCCATGACTTTGATAGAACTCGCTTCGCTGTTCGAAGCGCGCAAACTGACGGTAATCGACAGCACGGGCCTCGATAAGGATGCGCTGCACATCTATTTCGGGATGGCGCTGTTCTTGGGCGTTCGGCTGGTATGGCGCTGGCGCGGCGGATGGTTCGTCGCCTGGCTCGCGGTGCTCGCGATGGCATGCGGCGGCGAATGGCTCGACATGACGGCCGAACATAGCCGATCGACGATCCAGCCCGACGCAGCGCACTGGCACGACATCTGGAACACGATGTTTTGGCCGACGGTGCTGTTGCTGATCGGACGCTGGTTGCAACCCAAATCCGAAACGCCGGACATCGCCGCCGATGCACCGCGCGCCGACAGTTTCAGCCCCGAAAGCCTGGGCGAGGAAGCCCCCGCCCCGGCCCGGTCAGGCGAGAACGCCGAGCGCCGCTTCGAACAGGCGTAGCCCGTCGGTGCCGCCGTGCGCGCGGTCGATCGCGCGTTCAGGGTGCGGCATCATGCCGAGCACATTGCCGGCATCGCTCAGCACGCCGGCGATGGCGCGCGCCGAGCCGTTGACGCTGTCCGCATAACGGAACGCGACCCGCCCTTCGCCCTCGATCCGTTCGAGCGTGTCGGCGTCGGCGAAATAATTGCCGTCGTGATGCGCGACGGGAATGTCGATCGCCTCGCCCGCCTTATAGCTCGCGGTGAACAGCGACTGGCTGTTCTCGACCGTCAGCGGCACGGTGCGGCAGACGAAGTTGAGCCCCGCGTTGCGCATCAGCGCGCCGGGCAGCAGCCCGGCCTCGGTCAGCACCTGAAAGCCGTTGCACACGCCGAGTACCGGAACGCCGCGGCCCGCGGCGTCGGACACGGCGCGCAGGATCGGCGAACGCGCCGCCATCGCACCCGAACGCAGATAGTCGCCATAGGAAAAGCCGCCCGGCAGCGCGATGAAATCGATGCCGCCCGGCAACTCGCTCTCGCGGTGCCAGACCATCGCCGGCGCCTTGCCGGTTACGGTCTCCAGCGCGACGGCCATGTCGCGATCGCAGTTGGAACCGGGAAACACGATGACGGCGGTCTTCATGGCGGCAGCTCCTGTTAAGGGCGTTCGATGCGGTAATTTTCGATCACCGTGTTCGCGAGCAGCTTCGCGCACATGGCGTCGAGATCGGCGTCGCTGGTGCCGTCGGCGACTTCGAGCTCGATGAAGCGCCCCGCGCGCACGTCGGCGACGCCGCCGAAACCCAGCCCTTCGAGTGCGTGATGGATCGCCTTGCCCTGCGGGTCGAGAACCCCCGGCTTGAGCGTCACATAGACATTCACTTTCATGGGGCGGACCTTTTGGCTGAGAGGCGCGGGAAGATGGGCGCGCCTATGCCCGCGAATCATGTTGCGGGCAAGGGCCGGGGCGCCGAAAAAGTCGCTGTTCGGATTGCGAACCAGTCGCATCTTTCCAGTTGCGAATCCCTCGCACTATCCCTAGATAGGCCTTGTTGAGAAGGATTCGCACATGGTTGTCTGTGTCTGCAACGCTATAAGGGAAAGCCAGCTGCGCGATGTCGCGCGCGATGGCCAATTGCGGTGCGCCAAGGCAGCCTATGCGCAATTGGGTCGCAAACCCAAGTGTGGGCAGTGCCTGCCATTCGCTCGCAATATCATCAGCGACGTCGCCGCGACCGCCTGATTTTTCTTGGATTTCCGCCATTTTTGCCTTGGCCTGACCCGGCCGG
>JACDQN010000416.1 GCA_015657575.1 Sphingopyxis sp. | reverse complement strand
CGTCGCGCTCGTTCGACTTCGCCAATCTTGCGTCCGAAGGCATTGCGGCGGTCGAGGTCTACAAGAGCGGCCGCGCCACCGTCGAATCGGGCGGCATCGGCTCCTTGATCAACATCCGTACGCCGCGCCCGCTCGACAATCCGGGGATGCGCGGCAGCCTGTCGGTCAAGGGCGTGTACGACACGTCGCGCAACGAGGGTAATCCGATTACCCCCGAAGTGTCGGGCATCTTCAGCAGCACCTTCGCCGACGACACGATCGGCATCGTGCTGGTCGGTTCGTACCAGAAGCGCAAATCGAGCACCAATACGGCGAGCGTCGGCTGGCGCGACGGCTATCTGGGCAACGAAAACAACTGGGGTTCGTTGGCGCAGCCGGGGACACCGCGCGCGGCCAACATCATCAACCGACCCGATCCGACCGACGTCTATCAGGTGCCGCAGAGCGCGTCCTATAACCTCGAAGACATCAATCGCGAACGCATCAACGGCCAGGCGGTGCTGCAATTCCGGCCGAGCGACAGCTTTACCGCGACGGTTGATTATATCTATTCGCGCAACACCGTAGAAACGCGGAACAGCAACGTTGGCGTGTGGTTCAACCACGAAGACACGTCGAGCGCGTGGACCGACGGCCCAGTTGCGGGGCCGATCTTCTACACCGAACGCTTTGCGGCGCCCACCGGCACGCCCGGCCCGAACGCCCTCTATGGCGGCAAGGATTTGTCGTACAGCGGCGCGCTGATCGAGAATCGAGCCGAGAACAAGTCGCTTGGCGTCAATCTGGAATGGGAGGGGCCGGGCGGCGTCACCTTCGAACTCGATGGCCATCATTCGACGGCGCAGGTCAATCCGGTGAACCGCTTTGGGTCGAGCATGTCGCTGGGCAACGCCGTCTTTGGCGTGCGCAACCAGACGATCAATTTCGAGAATGATCTGCCGGTCATCTCCTATGAGATGTTCCCGGGCATCGATCCGCTGAACCCCGCGCTGATCGCCTCGACGGGCAATGCCTTCCGCAACGCCTATTTCCGGAATCGGATCGATCAGGTGCAGCTGCGCGGCCGTTACGATCATGACGGCGGATTCCTCGACAGTATCGATTTCGGCGTCTCCTATATCGACAGCAAGGTGCGGTCGGCGTTCGGTACGATCCAGAACGACGACACCTGGGGCGGTGCGGGTCCGGCATCGGGGATTCCCGACGATATCTTCACGCTGGTGACGTTGCCCGACAAATTCCCGGGGCTCGCTCAGCCGGGGATGATCCAAAGCTTCTACACCTTCGATTTCGAGCGGCTCGCCGATCTCAACGAACAGCTTTACCAGGTGTGCAGCAACCCCGCGACGGGCCGGGCGATGCCGGGCACCTGCCTTGCCGAGTTCAACACCGATCGGCGCATTTCGGAAAAGACGATCGCGCCCTATCTTCAGGTGGCGACCGAGTTCGATCTGTTCGCCAATCCGGCGCATTTCGTGGCGGGCTTGCGTTACGAAACGACCGATATCGCGTCGGCCGCGCTGGTGCCGGTGCCCTCGACGACGCGCTGGGTCGGCGACAACGAACTCAACGTCGTCTTCTCCGGCGACAGCGATTTCACGCGGTTCAAGGGGTCGTACGACAATTGGCTGCCGGCGGTCGACCTCGACATCTCGCCGATGGAAAATGTGAAGCTGCGCGCGTCGTACAGCCACACGATCACGCGATCCGACTATGCGAGCCTGCAAGGCGGGCGCACGATCGACACGCTGTTCCGCGTCGGCGGCGGCACGGGGCGCCCAGGGCAACCCCGGGCTGATCCCCTACAAGTCCAAGAATATCGATCTGTCGGCCGAATGGTATTACGCGCCCGACAGCTATGTTTCGGTGGGTTATTTCCACAAGGACGTCAGCAACTTCATCTCCACGACGCGGATCGACAGCAACGCGTTCGGTCTGACGACGCCGATCGGAGGACCGCGCTGGAACGCCGCACTCGCCGCGCTGGGGGCAAATGCGACGGTCGGGCAGATCCGCCAATATATCATCACCAATTTCCCGAGTACCGTCACGGGCAATATCATCAACGCGGCGCCGGGCGATCCGCTGGTCAATTTCGAGATCACGACGCCGGTCAACAGCGATCAGACGGCATCGATCAACGGTTGGGAATTCGCGCTCCAGCACAGCCTTTGGGATACGGGCTTCGGCGTGATCCTGAACTATACGATCGTCAACGGCAGCGCGACATATGACAACACGCAGCCGTCGTCGGTGACGCAGTTCGCGCTGACCGGGCTCAGCGACAGCGCCAACGCGGTGGCCTATTACGACAAGAATGGACTCCAGGCGCGCGTCGCATGGAACTGGCGCGATAAATTCCTCGCCGGAACGGGACCGAACCCCTTCTACACCGAGGAATATTGGCAGATCGACGCCAGCGCGAGTTACGAGTTCATTCCGGGCTTCACGGCTTTTGTCGAAGCGATCAACCTGACCGGAGAAGGTCGACGCGGGCATCTTCGGCACAAGAATAATGTCACCTTCGTCCAGCCGGGCTTCGCACGCTATGCGGCGGGGGTCAGGTTCAGCTTCTAAGGCGGGCGGGCCCTGGTCGCCCTTCGCCGACGAGAGAGCCGCGCCTTCCCCGGGTGCGGCTCTTTTGCGTGACGGCGGCGGCGCGTTGGCCTAGAGTTGCAGGCAATGAACAAGATGGTCGAGAGGGTGGTCATTGTAGGCGGCGGGACCGCCGGATGGCTCGCAGCATCATGGCTCGCGACGTCGCGCCGGGCAAAGGCGGCGCCGCTGTCGATAACCGTGGTCGAGGCGCCCGACGTCGCGATCGTGGGCGTCGGCGAGGGTACCTGGCCAACGATGCGTACGACGCTTGCGACGATCGGGCTCGACGAAGCCGAGTTTCTCGCCGCATGCGACGGCGCTTTCAAACAGGCCTCGCGTTTCGATGGCTGGGTCGACGGCTCGGCGAACGATAGCTATCTCCACCCCTTCACGACGCCCCCCGCCGTGCCGACGGGCGAATTGCTCGCTGCATGGCAGGCGTCGGCTCCCGATCAGCCTTTCGCCGCGGCGATGAGTGCGCAGGCTGCGGTGTGCCGGCATCATCTGGCGCCGCGCCAGCGCGCGATGCCGGGCTATCAGGGCGCGGCCAATTACGCCTATCACTTCGCTGCCGAGAAATTTGCGGCGCTGCTGTCGGCGCATGCGACGCAGACGCTGGGTGTCGGGCATATCCTCGACCGGGTGACGGGCACCCGGCGCGCGCCCAACGGCGATATAGCGGCGCTGATCACCGGCAGCGGGCGTGAGGTCGAGGGCGACCTATTCATCGACTGCACGGGTTTCAAGGGCCTGCTGATCGATGGCGAACTGGGCGTCGAGTGGATCGACCGGAGCGCCCACGCCTTCAACGACCGCGCGATCGCATCGCAGGTTCCGGTGCCGCCGGGCAGCCCCATCGCATCGCAGACGATCGCGACCGCACATGAAGCGGGCTGGATCTGGGATATCGGTTTGCCGTCGCGGCGCGGCATCGGCTGCGTCTATTCGAGCCGTTTCATGGACAGCGAGCGCGCGGAGGCAATCCTGCGCGACTATATCGCGCGCGAATTGCCCGGGGCGGTGCCCGACGAAGGCGCGTTCGGAGCGCCGTTCAAGCATATCAGTTTCCGCACCGGCCACCGTGCGCGTTTCTGGGAAAAGAACTGCATTTCGATCGGCCTTGCGGCGGGCTTCGTCGAGCCGCTCGAGGCCTCGGCGATCGTGCTGATCGAACTGTCGCTGCGCGCGCTCACCGACAACTTCCCGGCCGATCGTGCCGCGATGGATATTCATTCCGGCCGCTTCAACAAGCTGTTCCGTTACCGCTGGGATCGGATCATCGAGTTTCTGAAGCTCCATTATGTGCTGAGCCGCCGTGAGGAGCCTTATTGGCGTACGCACCGCGATCCCGACCATATCCCGCCACACCTCGCCGATCTGTTGACCTTGTGGCGCGATCAGCCGCCGTCGACGTCCGATTTTCCCTATGTCGACGAAATTTTCTCGGCGGAGAGCCATCAATATATCCTCTACGGCATGGGCTTTCCTGCCGCTACCGGCTGGCCCGCGAGCGATCGCGCGCTGGCGGCGCTCGACGAAATGCGCCAGCGTGCGCGTACGCTGGCCGCCGGCTTGCCGACGCACCGCGCTTATCTCGACACGCTGGCGGCCGACCGCGCCGCGGCCGAATAGGAAGACGATCCGAATGACTCAGCATGCCGTCCTCGACAATAATACCCACCGCGAGTTGCGGGTGCGGGCGGACGCGGGGGCGGAGCTTGGGGATGGGGTGATGGCGACGCTGACGGTGCCGCACGAATTCCGCAATGTTCAGGGGCATTTCCCGATCCTGTTCCGGCGGGAGATCGAGCGGAACGAGTTCATGGCGGTCGCCTTGCTCGGGTTCGAATCGGGCGAGAATCTGTTTCTCGACGGCGACCGTTGGGATGCGCGCTACCGCCCCTTGTCGCTAGCGATCCAGCCGTTCCTGATCGGGCGCCCGGCGAACGGCGACGGCCCAGGGCAGGTCCATGTCGACCTGGGCCATCCGCGCATCGCGCCGGGAGACGAGGGCATCCGCCTGTTCGACCCCGACGCGCGCCGACCCCCTATCTGGAACAGGTCGCCGAGCGGCTCGGCGACCTCGACGAGGGCTATCGGGCGAGCAAGAGCTTCTTCGATGCGTTGGAGGCTTATGAGCTGCTCGAGCCCTTCAGCCTCGAAGTCACGCTCGACGACGGGTCGATCAACTCGCTGGTCGGTTTCCATATCATCGACGAGGCCCGACTGCGCGCGCTCGACGCGGCGGCACTGGGCGCACTCCAGGCCGAGGGGCATCTGATGCCGATCTTCATGGCGCTTGCCTCGCTGTCGCAGCTGTCGGCGCTGGTCGACCGCAAGAACCGCAAGACGGGCCGTGGCTGACCGCAACGCGCCTATTTATGATCGCCTGGCCAAGGTGCCGGAGCGCGAATGGAAAAAGGGGCGGGGCTCGACGCGTTGCTGGAAGGCGCGCGCGAGCCCTTTGTCTTACGCGGACTCGTCGCCGACTGGCCCCTGGTCGCGGCGGGCAAGCAGGGCGCGCCGGAAGCGCGGCGCTATCTGCTCGATCGCGCGCGCGATCGGCCGTTCAAAGTGTCGATCGGCCCGCCGGGGCACGACGGGCGGCTGTTCTACGACGCCGCGATGGAGATGAACTTCCGTGTCGGAACCGGCCGGCTTCCCGATATCTTCGCCGGCATCGACCAGGCGGAGGAACGCGGCGAGGCGCGCACGGTCTATCTGGCGTCGATCGACATTCCATCGCATTTCGACGGGCTCGACGAGGCGAACCCGGTCGATCTTGGCGAGCGCGAGCCGCTGAAGAGCATCTGGATCGGGACGCGCACGCGGATTGCCGCACACAATGACTTCCCCGACAATCTGGCTTGCTGCGCCGTCGGCCGCCGTCGCTTCACGCTGTTCCCGCCGCACCAGTTCCGCAACCTCTACCTGGGGCCGATCGACAACACGCCCGCGGGGCGCGCGGTGAGCATGGTCGATTTCGACGCGCCGGATCTCGCCGCTTACCCGCGTTTCGTCGATGCGATGGCCGACGCCCAAACGGTCGAACTCGAACCCGGCGACGCGATCTTCATTCCGTCGATGTGGTGGCATCATGTCGAGGGGCTCGCCGATTTCAACATCTTGGTCAATTACTGGTGGCGGACGACGCCCGGCTGGCTCGGCCAGCCGCAGGTCGCGCTCAACCACGCAATCCTGGCGATCCGCGACCTGCCGCCCGAGGACAAGGCGATGTGGCGCGACCTGTTCGACCATTATGTCTTCGCGAACGACGCGAGCGTCACCGATCATATTCCCGAAAAGGCGCGCAGCATCCTGTCGCCGCTCACCCCCGAAAGCGCCGGCCGCTTGCGCGCTTTCTTGCTAAGGACGTTAAGCAGATGAATGAAGGCAGGCAGATCCGGCGCGTCGTGATCGCGGGGGGCGGTACCGCGGGCTGGATGATGGCGGCGGCGATCGCGCGGACGATGGGGCCGACGGTCGACCTGACGCTCGTCGAATCCGAACAGATCGGGACGATCGGCGTCGGCGAATCCACCATCCCGCCGCTCGTCAACTTCAACCGCATCCTCGGCATTCCCGAGCCCGATTTCATGCGCGCGACGCAGGCGACCTTCAAGCTGGGTATCCTTTTCGACAATTGGAAGCACGACGGCCACAGCTATTTCCACAGCTTCGGCCTGTCGGGGAAGGACCATTGGTCGGCGGGGTTCCAGCATTTCTGGCTGCACGGCAAGGCCAAGGGGCACACACAGCCCTATGACGATTATTGCCTCGAGCTGGTCGCGGGATTGCAGGGCAAGTTCGCGCATCTGCCCGACGACCGGATGAATTACGCCTATCATGTCGATGCAACGCTCTATGGGCGTTTCCTGCGCAAGCTGGCCGAGGCCGACGGCTGCAAGCGCGTCGAGGGCAAGATCGCGCGCGTCGAACTCGACGGCGAGACCGGCGATATCGCGGCGCTGCACCTCGACGGCGAACGGCGGATCGAAGGCGACATGTTCGTCGACTGCACCGGCTTCCGAGGGCTGCTGATCGACGGCGCGCTGCATGCGGGGTTCGAGGATTGGACGCACTGGCTGCCCAACGACAGCGCGATCGCGGTGCAGTCCGAGCATCTCGGCCCGCCGATGCCCTATACGCAGGCGATCGCGCACGATGCCGGCTGGCAGTGGCGCATTCCGTTGCAGCACCGGATGGGCGCGGGCATCGTCTATGCCAGCGGTTACCTGTCGCGCGACGAAGCCTATGACCGATTGATCTCGACCGTGGGGAAACCGCTGATCGAACCGTTCGACATCAAGTTCAAGGGTGGTGTGCGGCGCAAGCAATGGTTCCGTAACTGCGTCGCGGTGGGCCTTGCCGGCGGCTTCGTCGAGCCGCTCGAGGCGACGACCGTCCATCTGATCCAGCGTGCGGTGCTGCGTTTCGTGCGCATGATGCCGAGCGGGCGGGTGAGCGAGCGCGACGCGATGGAGTTCAACGACCAGCAACGGCTCGACATCGAGCAGATCCGCGACTTCGTGATCCTGCACTATAAGGTGACCAATCGCCGCGACAGCCCCTTTTGGCGTCACGTCGCCAACATGCCGATCCCCGCGTCGCTCGAGCAGAAGATCGAGCTGTTCCGCGAAACCGGGCGTACCTTTCGCAAGAATGAGGAATTGTTCGCCGAGAACAGCTGGGTGCAGGTGATGATGGGGCAGGGGATCGAGCCGCAAAGCTATCACCCGATCGCCGAGAAGCTGCGCGACGACGAACTCGAAAAGCTGTT
>JACDQN010000415.1 GCA_015657575.1 Sphingopyxis sp. | reverse complement strand
TTCATCATGTGGATCAACACGACGCCGATCGTCGCCCAATATCATTATGGCGCAACCGACGCCGCCAGCGCCGCCTATCAGGCGGCGAGCAACCATGTCGGCGAGCTGTTCGCGATCTACAATGGCGTCGCAGCGGTCGCCGCCTTGACCCTGCTGCCCTGGCTGTCGCGGCGGCTGGGGCAGGCCCGAACCCATATGATCGGGCTCGCCTGCGGCGCGGTGGGGTTTGCCAGCTTCTTCGTGCTGCGCGATCCGTCGCATCTGATAGTCAGCGAGATATTCATCGGCATCTTCTGGGCCTCGGTCCTGGCGATGCCCTATGCCATTCTCGCGTCGAGCCTGCCGCAGGCGAAACTCGGCGTCTATATGGGCCTGTTCAACATGTTCGTCGTGATCCCGCAACTGCTCGTCGCGACCGTCATGGGGTCGATCATGAAGGCATTTTTTCCCGGCGAGCCCATCTACACCATGGCATTCGCCGCCTGTACGCTGCTGCTCGCGGTGGCCGCGATGGCACGCGTCGCCGTGCGCGCCGATGGAGCACAGCAAGCCTGATTGGCCGGACGCCGGATTTGCGGTAAACTGCTGCCTCGCAAAGGAGAAAGCGCATGGCAGGCGGTCTCGCGATCGTACTGAGCGGCGGCGGCGCCAAGGGCGCCTTTCAGGTCGGCGTCGTGCACGAGCTGGTCGTGAACCGCGGCGTCCGGCTCGACATCGTCGCCGGAGTTTCCACCGGCGCGATCCAGGCGCTGGGCGTGGCGCAGGACGATGTGCCGGGGCTGCTCGACGCGTGGCTTGGCATCCGGGGCAATGGCTCCATCTACAAGGAACGGCCGCTGGGGGTCGTCGGCGGGATATTGGGCGAGGATGCAATTTATGACGCCGCGCCGCTCAAGAAGCTGCTCAAGGGTTTTGCCGACGAAGCGAAGCTGGCGGCGAGCGGGCGCAAGCTGCTGCTCGGTGTCGTCAACCTCGGTACCGGCAGCTATCGCAGCATCGACGAGAGCGTGCCGGGCATCCACAATTGGGTGTATGCGAGCTGCGCGATGCCGCTCTTCTTCGATCCGTTGAAGACGCGCGACACCGACGGGACGACCGAACAATGGGTCGACGGCGGGGTGCGCGACGTAACCCCGCTCAGCGCCGCGCTCGAAATGAACCCGCGCGGCGTGATCGCGGTGCGCGCGTCGCCGGCGCCGCAGCCGGGGCCGGTGCGCACCTACAAGAATCTCATCAAGATCGGGTTGCGCGCGGTCGATATATTGCAGTCGGAAGTGTCGGCAAACGATCTGGCCGGCGCGGCGCTGATCAACGACCTGATCGCCGCGCGCGAGGCGCAGCTGCGCGCGCTCCAGTCCGAAGGCATCGGCGGCGCCCAGGCGGCGCGGATCCTCCGCCCGCTCGATGTCCAGATCTCGCGCTATCGCTTTGCGCCGATCCGGATCATCGAACCCGAGGAGGAATATTCCGACACGCTCGAATTCGATCCGGCAAAGATCCGCAAGGCGATCGACGCCGGCCGCCGCGCCGTCGATCGCGAATGGGATGCGCTCGAACCCTTGCTCAGTTGACCCGCGCTTTCGCATAAGGGGGAATGACGAACCGATTCCCCCTCCCCGCACTGCTCAAGGATATTCTCGGCCCCACTGCGCTCGCGGTCATTGCCGATGCCGGGGTTGCAGCCGACAGTCGCTTCGATCGCGCGGCTTTTCTGGCGGCGGCGATGGACGGGCTGGATGCACTCTCGATCATGGAGCGCGTGCGCCACATCGCCGATGCGCTGAAGCCGGCGCTGCCCGACGACTATCCGGTGGCGCTGGCGATCGTGCGCGCGATGGCGCCGCGCCTCGCTCATGGCTTTCAGGCGGTAGCGGTTACCGAATATGTCGCGCGGCAGGGGCTCGATCATTTCGACCTGTCGATGAATGCGCTCGCCGACCTGACGCGTTTCGGCACCGCCGAGTTTGCGATCCGGCCGTTTCTGACGCGCGATACGCCCCGGGCGCTCGCGATCATGGAGGAATGGACCCGGAGCGATAATGAGCATGTCCGCCGCCTCGCCAGCGAAGGCGCGCGGCCGCGGCTGCCGTGGGCGGGGCGCGTTCCGGCGTTGAAGAATGATCCGACGCTTGCGGCGCCGATCCTCGAGAGGCTGAAAGCCGACCCCAGCCTGTATGTCCGCAAGTCGGTGGCGAACCATCTCAACGATATCGCCAAGGACCGCCCCGACTGGCTGCTTGATCGGCTGGAGGGCTGGTCGCAGGATGATCCGCACACCAAGTGGATCGTCCGCCATGCGCTGCGCACCCTGATCAAAGCGGGCGATACGCGTGCGCTGGCGCTGATCGGCGTCGCGGATGGCGCCGAGGTGACGCTGCGCAGATTTTCGGTCGAGCCTCGATCGGTTCGGCTCGGCGATCAGCTCTCGATCGCTGCCGAATTGCATTCCGACGCCGATACCCTGCAACGGCTCGTCGTCGACTATCGCGTCCATTATGCGCGCGCAGGCGGCAAGACCGCGGCGAAGGTGTTCAAGCTCAGGACCTTCGACCTCGCAGCTCGCGGCACCACGAACCTGTCGATCCGCCAGACGATCCGCGATTTCAGTACGCGGCGCCATCACCCCGGACGACACGAGGTCGAACTGATCGTCAACGGCCGGACGATGGCGACGGCCGCGTTCGAGTTGCTGGCGCGCTGATCCGGTATCCGTTCGGCATCGCGATTGTGCCGCCAGGCAAGCCCCGGTTGCTTCGCCGGACGCATGCGTTGGGTTAGGGTCGTTGCAAACGCCATGGGAGGATCGGTTGGCCGAAGTCATCGTCGCAACGCGCTCGGGCAGGATCCGCGGATCCAGCGCGGACGGCGTCACGCGTTTTCTGGGCATTCCCTATGCCGCCGCGCCGGTGGGAAGCGCGCGCTTTGAAAGCCCGCGGCCCCATGCGCCGTGGGACGATGTCCGCGATGCAACGCGCCCGGGGCCGACCGCGCCGCAACGAACCAAGCCCTTTCCGGGGCTGGATGTCGTGCCGATCATCGGTTGTGGATGGGAAGAAGGCGACGATTTTCTGACGGCCAATGTCTGGACTCCCGACGTCGAGGCACGCGGTTTGCCCGTGATGCTGTGGATCCACGGCGGCGGTTTCGTGCTGGGTAGCAACAATGTGCCGGTGAGCGACGGCAGCAGCTTTGCGCGGTCGGGGGTCGTCTGCGTTGCGATCAATTACCGGCTGGGGGTCGAGGGTTTTCTGCCGATCCCGGGCGTGGCCACCAATCTGGGGCTGCGCGACATGATCGCGGCGATCCGCTGGGTGCGCGAGAATGTGGCGGCGTTTGGCGGCGATCCCGAGAATATCACGCTGTTCGGCGAGTCCGCGGGCGCGATGGCGATTGCCGATCTCGTCACCTCGCCGCTGGCCAGGGGATTGTTCCGGCGGGCGATCGTGCAGAGCGGGCATGGCGCGATGACGCGCGATATCGGGGTGGCGCAGCGGTTGGTGCGGAAGTTGGCGAAGGTGCTGCGTATCGTGCCTTCGCGGGACGGGTTCGCCGGTGTCGGATTTTCACAAACACTTGATATTGTTGAGAAAATATCCGCACCCGCAGCCCGCATCGACCTGCGCGATGGTGCCGGGCGCGAGCCGGTGTTCGGGATCAGCCGGTTCGTACCGGTGCATGGCGACGATGTGCTGCCGCTGAAGCCGCTCGACGCGCTGCGCCAAGGCGCGGGGGCAGAGGTCGATGTGCTGATCGGGACCAATGCGGACGAGATGAACCTGTATCTCGTGCCCACGGGGGTGCGCAACAAGCTGGGCAAGTGGCTCGCGACCTATATCCTGCACCGGTCGCACCCGCAGGCGCGCAAGACGCTGAAAGCCTATGGCATGGGGAGCGGCAAGAAGCCCGGACAGGTGCTGATGGACGCAATGAACGATCTGGTCTTTCGCTGGCCGGCGCGGCGCTTTGCCGAGGAGCATCGCGGGCGCACGCATATGTACGAGTTCGAATGGCGATCGCCGATGTTCGGCGGCGAGCTGGGCGCGAGTCATGGGATGGAGCTGCCCTTCGTCTTCGACACACTGGCGACGACGACCGGCCCCGAAGGGCTGACCGGGGAGGCGCCGCCGCAGGAACTGGCGACGCGTATCCACGCGATCTGGGTCGGCTTCGCGCGCGACGGCAGCCTGCCGTGGGACGAATTCACGCGCGAGAAGCGCACCGTCTATCGGCTCGCGGCCGGCACCGCGATCGACGAGCCGGTGATGCCCTGCGCGCCCTTCCTGCCCTGAGGACCGAGGCTATGTACATCGAACGATTGATGCTGGGCGGCCGCAGCGCGCTGGTCACCGGCGGCGCGAGCGGGATCGGACTGGCGTGCGTCGAAGCACTGGCGGAGCTGGGCGCGCGGGTGACGATCGCCGACCTGAGGCCGGAAGATCTGGACAAGGCGGCCGCCGCGATGGCGGCGAAAGACTATCAGGTCGACACCGCGGTGATGGATGTCACCGATAGTGCACGCGTCGCCGAAGTTGCCGATCGGGCGGGCGCGATCGACATATTGGTCAACAATGCCGGCATCGCGCGCAGCGAAACCCCCGCCGAAGCGGTCGAGGACGAACATTGGCTGAACGTGCTCGACGTCAATCTGAACGGCAGCTTCTGGTGCGCGCGCGCGTTCGGACGGCATATGCTCGCCGCGGGACGGGGCAGCATCGTCAATGTCGGGTCGATGTCGGGCTTCATCGTTAACCGGCCACAGCCGCAAAGCTATTACAATGCGTCGAAGGCCGCGGTGCACCAGCTGACGAAGAGCCTCGCCGCCGAATGGGCGGGGCGCGGCGTGCGCGTCAATGCAGTGGCGCCAACCTATATCCGCACCCCGCTCAACGAGTTCGCCGACAAGGAAGGCGAGATGTACCGCCGCTGGATCGACGGCACACCGATGGCACGGCTGGGCGAAGTCGAGGAAGTCGCATCGGTCGTCGCCTTTCTCGCCGGCGATGCCGCGAGCCTGATGACGGGCAGCATCGTGCTCGTGGACGGCGGCTACAGCTGCTGGTGAGCCGATCGGCCAAGCGATCGCACCGATCGGCAAAGTCGCGCCTTGGGGGTCAACCTATCATATAGGTCAAACCTATCATATAGGTTTCTTCAAGAGACCCGCGAACGGCGATTCGTGTGGCCGTCCTGGAGGATGCCGTGACACCCAATTCAACAACCGCAGATCGCGCGGAACGCGAGCTGCCCGCGATCTTTCTGGAGGCACTCGAGGGCCTGTTCGGGCCGCGCCTCCACCGGGGTGAAGCCATGCGCCTGCAGCACGGGGGCAGCGAGGCGCACTTCACCCCGGTTCCCCCCGACGCCGTGGTGTTCGCGCACTCGACCGAAGAGGTCGCCGAACTGGTCAGGCTGTGCGTCGCGCACGAGGTGCCGGTGATCGCCTTTGGCGCGGGCACCTCGATCGAGGGCAATACGATCCCGGTACGCGGCGGCGTGACAATCGACCTGTCGGAGATGAACCGGATCGTCGCGGTCCATGCCGAGGATTTCGACTGCACGGTCGAGGCGGGCGTCCGCCGCGAACAGCTCAACGAACATCTGCGCGACATGGGGCTGTTCTTTCCGATCGATCCCGGCGCGAATGCGACGATCGGCGGCATGGCGGCGACGCGCGCGTCGGGGACCAACGCGGTGCGGTACGGCACGATGCGCGAGGCGATATTGAGCCTGAAAATCGTCACCCCCGACGGGCGGATCGTCCGCACCGCGCGCCGCGCGCGCAAGTCGGCGGCGGGTTATGATCTGACGCGGCTGATGATCGGGTCCGAAGGGACGCTGGGCATCATCACCGAAGTGACGCTGCGCCTGCACGGCATTCCCGAGGCCATCTCGTCCGCCGTATGCAGTTTCGACACGCTGCAGGGCGCGATCGATACGGTGGTGCAGTCGATCCAGATCGGCGTCCCCCTGGCGCGCGTCGAGATCCTCGACGATCTGCAGATGCGCGCGGTCAACATCTGGTCGAAGCTCGATTATCCCGAGCTGACGACCTTGTTCTTCGAATTTCACGGATCGCCCGCCCATGTCGACGAACAGGTCGCGGCGGTGCGCGAACTGGCGAGCGCCAACGGCGGCGGCGAATTCCATTGGTCGAACCTGCCCGAGGAACGTTCGAAGCTGTGGAAGGCGCGGCACGAGGCCTATTATGCCGCGGTCAACCTGCGGCAGGGCGCGGTGGGCTGGGCGACCGACGTGTGCGTGCCGATCGGCCGGCTCGCCGAATGCATTACCGAAACGCGCGCCGACCTCGACAAGTCGCCGATCCCGGCGACGATCCTGGGACATGTCGGCGACGGCAATTTCCACGTCGTCTTCTCGCTCGACCCCCATTCATCAGAAGAAATGGCCGAGGTCGAGGCGATCAACAAAAGGCTGGTCGCGCGCGCGCTGGCGATGGACGGCACATGCACCGGCGAACATGGCATCGGGCTGGGCAAGCAGGATTGCCTGGTCGACGAGCTGGGCGACGCAGTGGAGATGATGCGGCTGATCAAGCGCGCGCTCGACCCCAAGGATCTGTTCAACCCGGGCAAGATCTTCACCCTCGCCCCCGTCGAGGGAGCATCGGCGTGACCAGCCTGTCCCTCGCCGAACGCAGCGACCAGCCGCTCGACGCGCCTGCCCCCGCGCCCGCGCCCGCGCCCTCGTTCGCGCGCGCGATCTTCCCGCTGGTCGCGATGTCGCTGGCGATGGCGGCCGGCTTTACGATGATGAATTCGTTCAGCGTCGTGCAGGAAGCGGCCAAGGCCGAACTCGGCCTCAGCGACAAGATGCTGGGGCTGATCCAGGGGGTCAGCGCGGCGGTGCCGCTCGTCCTCTTTTCGATCCCGATCGGGATATTGGTCGACCGCACGCACCGCGTCCGCCTGCTGATCCTCTTCGCGCTGATCTGGACCGTCGGAACCGCCTGGACCGCCTTTGCGGGCGGCGTGGGGACATTGTTCACCGCGCGGATGCTGACGGGAATCGGGACAACGGGGGCGCTGACCGCGGCGCTGTCGCTGACCGCCGACTATTGCCTGCCCGCCGAACGCGGGCGCGCGATGCTGATCGTCAATCTGGGCAAGAGCTTCGGACAGGCGGGCGCCTTTGCGCTGACCGGCTGGATCCTCGGGCTGATCGTGGCGGGCGGGCTGACGCTGGGGTTGGCGAGCGACGTTGCATGGCGCTCGACGCACGTCATCCTTGCGCTGGTCAGCGTGGCCTTGTGCCTGCCGCTGCTGTTCATGCGCGAGCCCGCGCGGCGCGAGATCGAGGCGCAAGCGGGCGCGCCGTTCCGTATCGTGCTGCGCGAACTGATGGCGCGGCGCGCCTTTCTGGCGCCGCTGTTCGCCGGACAGACGAGCGTGGTGATGGCCGACGCCGCGGCCTCGATCTGGGCCGCGCCGGTGCTGCAGCGCAATTATGGAATCGCGCCCGAAATCTTCGCGGGCTGGCTGGGGCTGATCGTGCTGATCGCGGGCATCGCCGGCGCGATCCTGGGCGGGGTCGCCGCCGATCTGGGTCAAAAGAGCGGGCGGCGCGGCGGCCTGTTGATCGGTGCGATCGTCGCCGCGGCCTGCGGCATCCCGGCGGCGCTGTTTCCGGTGATGGGCGATGCCACCGGGTTCATGGTTGCGATCGGCGCGCTGATCCTGTCGGGTTCGGTCACCGGCCTGGTCACCTCGGTCGCGCTGACCGTGCTGATCCCCAACGAGCTGCGCGGCCTCTGCATCGGCGCCTTCATCTCGATCGCGGGGCTGATCGGTTTCGGGCTGGCGCCGGTGCTGGTGACGCTGGTCGCCGACCTGCTGGGCGGCGAGGCGCATCTGGCACCCGCGCTCGCCATCGTCGGGGTCGCGGTGAGCGTCGCGTCGGTGATCGCCTTCGTCATCGCGATGCGCAACGCCCCGGCGAGCGCCACTCATGGACGGGAGCAGGCCGCATGAGGCCGGCGCCCGCGATGCGCCGCATCGAGGTTTCGCCCGAGATGCTGAGCTTCATCGGCGCCGGCAGCGTCGGCGATGCAGAATGGCCGGCCGATGCGGTCGCCTTCGTCATCCGTTTCGGAACCGAGGTGCCCGCCGCGACCTGCCACTATCTGGCGGCCCCGACGCGCGCCCGGCTCGATGCCGAGGCGGCCGGCAACCGGCTGGTCTTCATCGTCGCGCGGGCGGCGTGCGAGCGGCTGTACGAAGGTCCGCTACCGCTCGCCGACGGTGACGCTTTTCACCTGCCGGTGCCGCTGCGCACGATCGGGCTGACGATCCGCGACTGCGTTGCCGCCGAAGCGCTGCGCACGGCTTATTGCCTTGCCAAGAGCATCGAGCTGCTGTGCGAGACGATCCATCTCGTCGCGCAGGAGCGGCTGGTGCCGGTGAGCCCCGACGGCCGCCTGTCGATGGCTGATAGCGAACGGCTGATGGCAGCGCGGCGGCTGATCGACGAACGCTGGCCCGAAAAGCTGACGCTCGATGCGATCGCGCGCGGATTGCGGGCTCAACCGGGCGAAGCTGACGCGCGGCTTTCGCGAATTGTTCGACTGCACCGTCGCCGATGCGATCGCCAACGAGCGGCTGGGCCATGCGCGCCGGATGCTGATGGCGACCGATCTGCCGGTTTCGTCGATCGGCTATCAATGCGGCTATCTGAACAATGCGAGCTTCACGCGCGCCTTCACCCGCCATTTCGGGCAGCCGCCCTCGCAATATCGCGCCGAGCGGCTGGTCGCCTAGGGTCCTGACTCCGGAGTCGGGCCCCTAGCCGATCTTGAAGTGCGATAGGAAGGGTTGGAGCCGCCAGTCGATCTGCGTGCGGTCCAGCCATTCATCCTCGACCCCGGCAAGCGTGTTCAGCATCGCATCGCCGATGGTGATGTCGAGGAACAGGCGCGCCGCCGCGGCGGGATCGTCGATCGCCGCCTCGCCGGTCTGTGCCCAGCGGGTGAACAATTCGGTCAGTTCGTCGAGCGCGGGCAGGTGCAGGTCGCGGTAGATCTGCAACGCGAAGGCGCGGTCGCGCAGGCTTTCGGAGAGCAGCATGCGCATCAAGGCGACCGCGCGCGGCGATTCCATCGTTTCGGCTTGGCGATAGGCGTAGCTTTTCAGGATCTCGACGTTCGACATTGCGGCCGTCTGCTCGCCGTCGAGGGGGCGGAACATCGTTTCGTCGCACCACCGCGCCGCGAGCGCGTGGAGCAGCCCCTGCTTGTTGCCGAAGAGTTCGTACAGCGTCGCCAGCGATCCGCCCGAGCGCCGGACGATTTCGGCCAGGCTGGTGCGTTCGTAACCTTGTTCGAGAAACAGCGCCTCGGCGGCGTCGAGCATGGCGCTTTGCCGTCGTTCGCGTGGCGATAACCTATCCATCTGACATAATGTGCCCAATTGCCGATCCCTCCCCTTGCGCTTATCTGTAATTTAAATTACACGGCGGCAGAACGCAAGCTTTTGCGTATAAGAATTCCCGCACAACTGCGATTTTTAGGGGTCCATATGAGTCGCTTTCGTCCCTTTGCAGGCGCCGCCGGCGCCGCGCTGGCGCTTCTCCTTGCCGGCTGTTCGTCCGAAGCCCCGCCCGCGCCGCCGCCGCCCGAAGTCAATATCGTGACGGTCCAGTCGCAGGCGGTGCCCAACGTCATCGAGCTGCCAGGGCGCGTGCAGGCCTATCGCACCTCCGAGGTGCGCGCGCGCGTCGACGGTATCGTCGAGCGGCGATTGTTCGACGAAGGGAGCTTCGTATCGGCGGGCAAGGCGCTGTTCCGGATCGACCCCCGCCAGCTGAGCGCCAGCGCCAATGCGGCGCGCGCCCAGCTTGCCCGCGCGCAGGCGACCGCCGCCAACGCGCGGCAGGTGGTGAACCGCTATCAGCCGCTGCTCGCCGACCAGGCGATCGGCAAGCAGGAATATGACGCCGCGGTCGCGGCGCAGCGCACCGCCGAAGCCGATGTCGCGCAGGCGCAGGCCAATCTGGAATCGGCGCGGCTGAATCTCGGCTATGCAACGGTGACTGCGCCGATCTCGGGCCGCGCGCGCCGCGCCGAGGTGACCGAGGGCGCGCTGGTCAGCGCGGGTCAAGGCACGCTGCTGACCACGATCGAACAGATCGACCGCGTCTACGTCAATTTCGGCCAGTCGAGTTCGGACCTGATGACGATCCGCCGCGACCTCCAGTCGGGCAAGCTGCGCGTCCCGCAGTTCGAGCGCGTCGAGGTGCAGCTGACGCTGGAGGACGGCAGCGCCTATCCGGTGGTCGGCCACCTCGACTTCCTTGACCTGTCGATCGACGAGGCGACGGGCACCGCGGCGCTGCGCGCCGAATTTCCGAACCCGACCTCGGCGCTGCTCCCCGGGCAGTTCGTGCGCGCGCGCATTTACGCCGGCAGCCGGGCGGGCGGTTTCCTGATCCCGCAGCGCGCGGTCCGGCTTGCCGCCGACCAGGCGAGCGTGATGGTGCTCGACGCCAAGAATGTCGCGACGGTCCGGCCGGTGAAGCTTGGCGTCATGCAGGATGGCCGGTGGTCGATCCTGCAGGGGCTGAAATCGGGCGACCGCGTCATCGTCGACGGGCTGCAAAAGGTGCAGCCGGGCCAGCCCGTGCGCATCGCCAAGCCGGGCACGGCCAAGGCCGGCCCCGCCGCCGCGTCCGCGAAACAATAACGAACGGCTCCCCCCATGACGCCCCGCTTCTTCATCGACCGGCCCATCTTTTCGTGGGTCATCGCCATCGGCATCCTCCTGTCGGGGATCATCGCGCTGCGCGGGCTTCCCGTCGAACAATATCCCTCGGTCGCGCCGCCATCGCTGACGATCGGCGTCACCTATCCGGGCGCCGACGCGCGCACGCTCGAGCAGAATGTCACGCAGGTGATCGAGCAGGAGCTGAACGGGGTCGAGGGCTTCCTCTACATGGCCTCGACCAGCGAATCGAACGGCACCGCGTCGATCACCCTGACTTTCGAGGCGGGAACCGACATCGACACCGCGCAGATGGAAGTGCAGAACCGCCTGCGCCGCGTCGAACAGCGATTGCCCGAGGATGTGCGCCGTCAGGGCATCCAAGTGACCGAGGCCAATTCGGGCTTTCTGCTGATCGTCGCGATCACGTCGAAGAGCGGCAACACCGCGCCGATGGAGGTCAACAACTTCGCCAACACGCGCGTGCTCGATGAACTGCGGCGCGTGAACGGTGTCGGCAACGTCCAGGCCTTCGCGCCCGAATATGCGATGCGCATCTGGCTCGATCCGCAAAAGCTCGCCTCCTATAATCTGTCGCCCGCCGAGGCGCTGGGCGCGGTGCAGGAACAGAACAGCCAGACGCCGGGCGGCCAGCTGGGCGACCAACCCATCGCCAAGGGCGCGCAGCTCAACGCCGTCATCACGACGCAGGGGCGCTTCACCACGCCCGAGCAGTTCGCGGGCATCATCCTGCGCGCCAATCCCGACGGGTCTGCGGTCACGCTGGGCGACGTCGGACGCGTCGAACTGGGCGCGGCGAGCTATCTCTTCTCGTCCGAACTCAACGGCAAGCCGATGGCGGGCATGGCGGTCCAGCTGACCCCCGGCGCCAATGCGCTGTCGACCGCCGCGGGCATCCGCGCGCGGATGGAGGAATTGTCGAAGGGCTTTCCGCCCGACATCACCTGGTCGATCCCCTATGACACGACACCCTTCGTCGAGCTGTCGATCGAAGAGGTGGTGAAGACGCTGGTCGAGGCGATGATCCTCGTCTTCCTCGTCATGTTCCTGTTTCTGCAGAACTGGCGCGCGACGGTGATCCCGACGATCGTCGTGCCGATCGCGCTCGCCGGCGCCTGCCTGGGCCTCTGGATGTTCGGTTTCTCGATCAACGTGCTGACCCTGTTCGGGATGGTTCTGGCGATCGGTATTCTCGTCGACGATGCGATCGTCGTGATCGAGAATGTCGAGCGCATCATGAACGAGGAGCATCTGTCGCCCTATGACGCGACGGTGAAGGCGATGACGCAGATCACCAGCGCGATCATCGGCATCACGCTGGTGCTGATCGCGGTGTTCATCCCGATGGCTTTCTTCCCGGGATCGACCGGCGGCATCTATCGCCAATTCTCGATGACGCTCGCCATCTCGATCGCCTTTTCGGCGCTGCTCGCGCTGACGTTGACCCCGGCCCTGTGCGCGACGCTGCTGAAACCGCATGGCAGCGAGAAGCGCACCGGCCCGTTCGGCGAGTTTTTCGACCGCTTTTTCGCGCGCTTCAACAATTGGTTCGGGCGTACGACGACCGCTATCAAGGCGGCGTCGGCAAGATGCTGTCATCGCCGCTGCGCTGGCTCGGCGTCTTCGCCGCGATGGTCGCGATCACCGCGCTGCTCTTTTCACGGCTGCCGGGTTCGTTCCTGCCGCAGGAGGATCAGGGCTATCTGATCACCGTCGTGCAGGCGCCGCCGGGCGCGACGACGCAGCGCACCAACGAAGCGACCAAACAGGTCAAAAAATTCTTCGCCGAGCAGCCGCAGGTCGCCAACATCGTGCTCGTCAACGGCTTCAGCTTCTTCGGGCAGGGCCAAGCGAACGCGATCATGTTCACGCCGCTGAAGCCGTGGGACGAGCGCCCGGGCGACGAGAACAGCGCGGAGACGATCGCGGGCAAGGCAATGGGCACGTTGATGGGCATCAAGGAGGCCTTCGCCTTTTCGCTGAGCCCGCCGTCGATCCCCGAACTCGGCACGTCGAGCGGCTTTACCTTCAAGCTGCAGGACCGCGGCGGCAACAGCCGCGAGGCGCTGGTCGCGGCGCGCAACCAGATGCTGGGCGGCGCGATGCAGAGCAAGATGCTCGCCAACGTCCGCCCCGAGGGACAGGAGGATGCGCCGGTGCTGAAGGTCGATATCGACCGCATCAAGGCGCGCGCGCTCGGCCTGTCGATCGGCGAGGTCAATGCGACGCTCGCGATCACTTTCGGCAGCGCCTATGCCAACGACTTCACCCGCGAGGGCCGGGTGCTGCGCGTGCTGCTCCAGGCCGATGCCGCCAACCGCATGACGCCGCAGGACATCATCAATCTGCGGGTGCGCAGCGCGACCGGCGAGATGGTGCCGTTCGGGTCGTTCAGCACCGCCGAATGGTCGGCCGAATCGCCGCAGTTGCAGCGCTATAACGGCTATCCCGCGATGACGATTTCCGGCGAGCCCGCCCCCGGCCAGTCGACGGGCGAGGCGATGGCCGAGATGGAGCGGCTCGCCGAGCAGCTTCCCGCGGGCTTCTCCTATGAATGGACCGGCATTTCCTATGAGGAAAAACAGTCGGCGGGCCAGATCGGGCTGCTGCTCGGCCTGTCTCTCGTCGTCGTCTTCCTGCTGCTCGCGGCGCTGTACGAAAGCTGGGCCGTGCCGGTCGCGGTGCTGCTCGTCGTGCCGCTGGGGGTGCTCGGCGCGGTGCTCTTCTCGATGCTGCGCGGTTTGTCGGCGGACATCTATTTCAACGTCGGCCTGATCACCATCATCGGGCTCGCCGCGAAGAACGCGATCCTGATCGTCGAATTCGCGATCGAGCAGGAGGCCGAGGGCAAGTCGACGCTCGATGCGGTGATGGAGGCGGTAAAGCTGCGCCTGCGTCCGATCATCATGACCAGCCTTGCCTTCATCCTGGGCATGGTGCCGCTCGTCATCGCGAGCGGCGCGGGGGCGGCCAGCCGCATCGCGGTCGGGTCGGGCGTGATGGGGGGAATGATCGCGGCCACCTTGCTCGGCATCTTCTTCATCCCGCTCTTCTATCTGTCGGTGCGCAAGTGGGTCAGCCGCAAGCGTCCCCCTGCCCCCGCCGAAAAAGGCCATCATGAGGAGTCCGGTCATGCGTAATGCGATCGCCGCATTGCTGGCGGCCACGACGCTCGCCGGATGCATCAACATGGCGCCGAAGCATGAGCGTCCGGCACTCGCCACCGCGCCCGATTATCCGGCCGAGTTCGCCGGCGACGTGACGCTCGGCCAGCGCGCGACCGACGTCGCGTGGCGCGACTTCTTCGCCGATCCGCAGCTCGAGGCGCTGATCGCGCAAGCCGTCGAGCGCAACCGCGACCTCGCGGTCGCGATCGCGCAGATCGAGGAAGCGCGCGGGCTGTACCGGATCCAGGATGCCGATCGCCTGCCCACCGTCGGCGCGAGCGCCGACGCGGCGCGGACGCGCGGCCCCTCGTTGACGGGCACGGGGACCGATACGACCAGCCGCTATTCGGTCGGCGTCGGCGTGACCGCATTCGAACTCGATTTCTGGGGCCGGGTCAAAAACCTGTCCGAAGCCGCGCGCAGCCAGTACCTCGCGACCGAGCAGGCCGAACGCGCTTTCCGCCTCGCGCTCGTCCGCGACGTCGCCTCGACCTATTTTGCTTCGCGCGGCGCCGAGGAGCAGATCAAGCTCGCCGAAGCCACGGTGAAAAGCCGCAAGGAAGGGCTACGCATCGCGAAGCTCCGTCTCGACGCGGGGGTGACGTCGGCGCTCGATTATCGCCAGTCGGAAACCCTGCTGACGCAGGCGGAGACGCAGCTTGCGAGCCTGAAGCTCGGCAAGGCGCAGGCCGATAATTTCCTCGCCGTGCTGACCGGCGGGCCGGTGGCGGGTCCGCTGCCCGCGCCGTTGCCGCTCGTCGCGCAGGGCCAGTCGCCGACACTGACCGCGGGACTGCCGTCGGACCTGCTCGTCGCGCGCCCCGACATCCTTGCCGCCGAGGAACGGCTGCGCGCCGCGCGCGCCAACATCGGCGCGGCGCGCGCCGCCTTCTTCCCGTCGATCTCGCTGACCGGCACGCTTGGTTTTGCATCGGGGTCGCTCGACAATCTGTTCAGCAACGACGGTTTCGGGTGGAGCTTTGGCCCGTCGATCAGCCTGCCGATCTTCGACTTCGGCCGGAACAAGGGCAATCTGACCGTCGCCGAGGCGCGCGAGAATATCGCGGTCGCAACCTATGAACGCACCGTGCAGGGCGCGTTCCGCGAGGTCGCCGACGCGCTCGCCGGGCGCCGCTATCTCGCCGAGCAGGTCGAGGCGCAGGAGCGCGGAACGCAGGCGACGCGCCGCATCGCCGACCTGGCGCGCAAACGCTATCAGGAAGGCGTGTCGACCTATCTCGAAGTGCTCGACGCCGAGCGCAACCTGTTCGCGTCCGAACAGACGCTGATCGAACTGCGCCGCGCGCAGGTCGACAATCTTGTCACCCTCTATGTCGCGCTGGGCGGCGGGCTGGTCGAGCGGCGCTGAACTCCGGGGGTGGCGGCTTGCCGCCTGCCCGTTCCTGTGCGATAGGCGCCGCCCCGCGCCCATCCCCAACCGCACAGGAGTCCGCCATGACCAGCGACGCGAAGGCGCTCGGCCTCGATTTCGGTACGACCAATACCGTCGTCGCGCTTGCCGACGGCAGCGGCGACACGCGGCTGATCGAATATGCCGGCGAGGAGGCGACCGGCGGTGTGTTCCGATCGGCCTTGTGCTTCTGGGAAGAGGAACGTGCGTGGCAGGGCGTCGCGCACGAAGCGGGGCCGTGGGCGATCGCCGAATATCTGCAGTCGCCGCTCGACAGCCGCTTCGTCCAATCGTTCAAGAGTGTCGCGGCGAGTGCATCGTTCGAGCGCGCGATGATCTTCAACAAACCCTATCGTTTCGAGGATCTGGGGCGGCTGTTTCTCCAGCGGCTGGTGGCGCATGCGGGTGGAACGCTCGACACGCGTCCGCGCCGCGTGATCGTCGGCCGCCCGGTCGAATATGCCGGCGCGCGGCCCGACGCGGCGCTTGCGCGCCAGCGCTACGACCTGATGCTCGCGGCGTTCGGCGCCGAGATCTTCTACGTGCACGAACCGCTCGGCGCGGCGCACAGCTATGCCTCGCGGCTGACCGATCCCGCGACGATCCTCGTCGCCGACTTCGGCGGTGGCACCACCGACTTTTCGATCGTGCGCGTCGCCGCGCCGGGAAGCCCGCGCCGCTGCGTCCCGCTCGCCTCATCGGGGATCGGAATCGCCGGCGACCGTTTCGACTATCGCATCGTCGACAAGCTCGTGCTGCCGCTGCTCGGCAAGGGCGGCACCTATCGCTCGTTCGACAAGCTGCTCGAGATTCCCGGCGGCTATTTCAACGACTTCGCCGACTGGTCGCGGCTCGCGCTGATGCGCAACCGCCGCACGCTCGACGAGCTTCGCCGCCTGCAGCGCGATGCGGTCGATCCCGAACCGATCGGGCGGATGATCGCGCTGATCGAGCATGAGCAGGGCTTTCCGCTCTATGACGCGGTGGGCAGGCTCAAGCGCGCGCTGTCGAGCGCCGACAGCGCCGAGTTCCGTTTTGCCAGCGACGGCGTCGATATCCGCGCCGAGGTACGCCGCGCCGATTTCGAACAATGGATCGCCGACGACCTGCAGCGCATCGAGGCGGCGATGGACGCCGCGCTGGCGCGGGCGGGCGTCGCGGCGAGCGACATCGACCGGGTGTTCCTGACCGGCGGATCGTCGCTGATTCCGGCGATCCGCGCGATCTTCGACCGCCGTTTCGGCGAGGATCGCATCGCGACAGGCGGCGAGCTGACGTCGATTGCGCACGGGCTCGCGCTGATCGGCGAGGAGAGCGATCCCGCCGAATGGGCGGCGTAACCGCCGGAACCGATTTCACTACCAATCGCCATAAATGACCTCGTGCAGATAGGACCGCGTGGCCACCATCGGCCGATCGCGGAAGCGTCCACTTTCAGGGGCCGATGTCGGACGAGCAGGCATTACGGCGATGTTGCGCCGGAAGTTAGCTGTCCGTCTTCATCTCGCTCGATCGAAGCTCGATAATGATCGATGCTCGCGTTCCCGGGCTGTCTCTCGCCTCATTCACCGGCAGATATTGCAACGCGGCTTTATGCGTCCGCGCGAGCGCTTCTATGAGGCGTGTCCCAAGTCCCGTCCCGCGGGCAATGCCGTCGATCGGCATACCCGCGCCATCATCTTCCACCGCCAGTTCGATCGTCGAGGATTCGGTTCGCCGGAGCGATATTCGAACCTCTCCGGCCTCGCCCGCCGGATAGGCGTATTTGCAGGCGTTGCTGACCCACTCATTGGCGATCATGCCCAGTGCGACCGCCTTGTCGGTCGCGATCCGCAGGGGCTCGGCAGATGCCGTCACCCGGCGTTCGCCCGTCCCGTTCGACCATGTCTCGGAAAGATCGGTGGCAAGGCCCGACAGATAATCGTCCATCGCGACGAACTCGACATCATCGGTCGTGTAGAGACGCCGGTTGACCTGCGCGACCGTTGCGATCCGTTGCTGCGTCTTCTGCAGCGCCTCGCGCGCGCCGGGATCGGACAGGCTCTTCGACTGGAGTGCGACGAACGACATCACCATCTGGAGATTGTTTGCAACGCGGTGGTTCACTTCTTTCAGGAGCGCTTCGAGCCGCGCATTGCTGGCGCGAAGTTCGGCTTCGGCTTCCTCGCGCGCCCGGCGCAGCTGCGCCCGCTCCAGAACCTGCACGAAGCTCGAGGCGAGAAGATCGAAGAAATCATCGCCGACCGACTTCACGACATAATCGTCGGCACCGGACTTCAGCGCCGCAACCGCAATCCGGGACTCTTCCGAACCGGTGACATAGACAACGGGGGGACAGGCAGGGAGCGAACGAAGCGCTTCCAGCGTCGCAAGCCCGTCTTGCCCCGGCATGTAGTGATCAACCGCGACGAGATCGAATGCGGTCACCTTCGCCATGTCGACACCCTCGGCGCCGCTCGCCGCAAGGCTGACGTCATATCCCTTGCGGCCAAGTGCACGCGACGCAAGCCGGCGCATGCCGTCATCGTCATCGATATAGAGAATGTGAGTCAGAGAAGGTCTCAGGCCGGGTCGGGGTCGGGGACCTGGATCACCGACAGGAAAAGGCCGAGCTGGCGAATGGCGTCGGCGAAATTCTCGTAATTCACCGGCTTGGTGATATAGACATTGCATCCAAGATCATAGCAGCGCTGGATCTCGACCTTGTCGTCGGTCGTCGTCAGTACAACGACGGGCGTACGGCGTAGCGAACTGTCGTCCGCCTTGAGCTTGGCAAGAATATCGGTTCCGCTCATGTCGGGCAGGTTAAGGTCGAGCAGTACGAGCGCCGGCCCGTTCCGTACCGGGCCATCGGCCGCATCGTACAGAAACTCGAGCGCCGACGTGCCGTCGAGGAAGTGGTGGATCGTATTGGAGATACCCGCACGGCGGATATTCTTCTCGATGAGACGGGCGTGACCCTCGTCGTCCTCGATCATCACAATGTTGACGGGCTTCTGGTCAGGCATCCTCTACTCCGCTTTGCCACACAAGGGGCAGGATCAGCCGGAAGGTGGACCCCACACCCAATTCGGACTGGATTTCGATGTTTCCGCCAAGGCGATAGGCAAGCGCACGGGCGTGCGCAAGGCCGATCCCCTCGCCCTGCTGATCCTGCACGCCCGACCGGCGGAAGAGGTCAAAGACACGTTCATGGTCGCGCGGCTCGATGCCGCGGCCATTGTCGATAACGGAGACCCATGCGCGGCCAAGATCGGTGCCGCCGGTCACCCGGATGAGCCCGGCGCGTCCTGGCTGGAGATATTTGAGCGCATTCTCGACGAGGTTCGAGAGAATCTGCTCAACCGCGACGCGATCGTTCACGACGACAGGCAGTTCCTCAACCGTCACCTCCGTGCCGGTCTCTGCGATGCGGTGCTGCAGACTATCGACGATCCCACCGACAATACCGCCAAGTTCGAGCCGCTCGGGTGCCAGCGTGCGGCGTCCCTGACGCGAGAGATTGAGGATCGCGTTGATCAGCCGATCCATCTTCTGGGTCGAGGTACGGATGAACCCGATCGATTCCGGCAGATCTTCTTCGATCGCGAGACGCGTCGCGGCATCGGGCGCCTGCCAGCCCTCGGCGTCGCCGCGCTCGAGATAGCCTGCGATCGCCTTACGAGCGGTCTCGAGCTCGGCGGTGAACCCCATGACGTTGACGAGCGGCGAGCGCAGATCGTGCGACACGATATAAGCGAAGCGCTGAATCTCCGCATTGGCGCGCTTGAGTTCGCCGGTGCGGGCATCGACCAGTTCCTCGAGTCCTTCGTTGAGGCGCCGGAGTTCGGCGCGCGACAGCCTGAGATCGACGAGGTTGCGCCGGACGAGAAGCAAGGTCGCTGCGGCGACGACGAGGACAAGAATAGCAGTGGCGATCAACGACAGCGTGAAGAGCCGCTGCGTGCCCTGCTGGCGCGCCTCGCGCTCGCGCAGCAAGGACAATTCGTCGGTCAGCATCGCTTCCACCACCGCGCGCGATGCCCGCACTTCCAGCACCCCCCGATCGTTCGCAAAGCCGGCGATCAATGTCTCGCGATCAGCGCCGCGCAACCCCAAGGTCGAACGATAGTGGTGGCGGTACGCCGTCAGATGCTCGCGCAGCTTCGCCACGCGCGCGCGTTGCTCGGCATTGTCGCTGATCAAAGCTTCGAGATCGGACAACTGCGAGAGCGAGCGCGCCTCGGCCTCGTCCATGATCGCCGCGAACTGAGGGTTTTGCGTGAGAATAAGTCCGCGGCGCGCGGTCTCCATCCGCTCCGTCGCGCTCGCGAAGGCCCCAAGATTGGCCTCGACCGCCAGGGTGTGCGCGACCAACTGCGCATCGGCCTCATTCTGGCGCTGCACATAATAGGCGGTTGCGGCCGCAGCGAGCAGCGCCGCGAAGCCGACCGAGAGGAGCAGGATTATGAGGCGGTTGGCGCGCGTGTCGCGCCCGAGCGCCGATAATCTGGCCGATTCCACCTGATTGCCCCTCGGCCCAATCTGATTGCGGCCTCATCGATGTCCTAAAATCAGGCCATAGGCAAGCAAAGGCGTTGCGCTCCTTAACATAGGTTATGCGCCCTTCGCGTAATTCGCTTGGTGATGAAACCAGCGGAGGAAGCGGGCGTTGGCTTGGCAAGGAAACAGCGAAGGAACTGCCCCGATGCCGAAGAAGCCTCTGCCCTCGCCCGCAACTGACAACAGCCTCGGAGCGCACCAACCGGGGAGCGGCCAAACGCCGATCAAAGCCGACAAGGGCAATGCCGGCGAGACGCATCAGCATATCGAAAGCGATGATGAGCGCAATGGCCGCGCCCACCTCACCGACAATTTCGGGCACCGCATTGCCGACAACCAGAACAGCCTCAAGGCCGGAGAGCGCGGCCCGACCCTGCTCGAGGATTTTATCCTCCGCGAGAAGATCTTCCACTTCGATCATGAGCGCATTCCCGAGCGGATCGTCCATGCGCGCGGTTCGGGTGCGCATGGCGTCTTCGAATGCACCCGCGCGATCCCCGAACTCACCAAGGCCGACATTTTCCAGGAGGTGGGCAAGACCTGTCCGGTATTCGTGCGCTTCTCGACCGTCGCGGGCGGCGCGGGATCGATCGACACGCCGCGCGACGTCCGCGGCTTCGCAGTCAAGCTCTACACCGAGGCGGGCAACTGGGATCTCGTCGGAAACAATATCCCGGTCTTTTTCATCCAGGATGCGATGAAATTCCCCGACCTCGTTCATAGCGTAAAGATGGAAGCCGACCGCGGCTATCCGCAGGCCGCGAGCGCGCACGACACCTTCTGGGATTTCATCTCGCTGATGCCCGAGAGCTTCCACATGATCATGTGGGCGATGTCCGACCGGACGATCCCGCGCAGCTTCCGCACCATCGAAGGCTTCGGCGTCCACACCTTCCGCTTCGTCAATGCGAAGGGCGAATCGAAATTCGTGAAGTTCCACTGGAAGCCGGTGCTCGGTCTTCAATCGACAGTCTGGGACGAGGCGGTCAAGATTGCGGGCGCCGACCCCGACTATCAGCGCCGCGACCTGTTCGAGGCGATCGATGCCGGCGACTTCCCGCAATGGGATCTCGGCGTCCAGGTCTTCGACGAAGCCTTCGCCGCGAAACAGCCTTATGATGTGCTCGACGCGACCAAGCTCATTCCCGAGGAGGATGTGCCGGTCGAGATCGTCGGGCGGATGACGCTCAACCGCAACCCCGACAATTTCTTCGCCGAGACCGAGCAGGTGGCCTACCTCCCCTCGAACATCATTCCCGGCATCGATTTCAGCAACGACCCGCTGCTGCAGGGCCGGCTATTCTCCTATCTCGACACGCAGAAGTCGCGGCTCGGCACGACCAACTTCCACCAGATACCGATCAACGCGCCCAAATGCCCGTTCCACAATTTCCAGCGCGACGGGATGATGCAGACTCTCGTCCCGAAGGGCCGCGCCAATTATGAGCCGAACAGCCTAGCCGAAGCGGGAGAGGACGCCGGACCGCGCGCCTGCCCCGACACGGGTTTCTCCACCTTCCCGGCCAACGACGAACGCAACGATGGAGGGCAGAAGCTGCGCATCCGCGCCGAACTCTTTGCCGATCATTTCAGCCAGGCGCGACTGTTCTTCCGCTCGCAGACCGAGAATGAGCAGGCGCATATCGCCTCGGCGCTGGTGTTCGAACTCTCCAAGGTGACGCTCGACCATGTCCGCGCACGCGTCGTCGCCCAACTGCGCAATATCGACGAGGATCTTGCGACGCGCGTCGCCAAGGGTCTCGCGATCGACCTGCCCGCGAAGATAAAGCCCGCGAAGCCGCCTGTCGACATGGCGCCGTCCGATGCGCTCTCGATCCAGAAGAACCCGCGCCCCGACATCAAGGGCCGCAAGGTTGCGATTCTGTTCGCCGAGGGTTCCGACGCTGCCGCCATCGACAAGCTCAAGAAGCAGATCGAGAAAGCGGGCGGCAGCGCCTTCCTCGTCGCGCCCAAGGTCGGGGGCATCCCTGTCTCGGACGGGACGCTCAAGGCTGACGGTCAGCTCGCGGGCTCCCCGTCGGTGTTGTTCGATGCAGTAGCTTCAGTTCTGACTCGGGCGGCAGCGGAAAAACTCACCCACGAGGGCGCGGCCGTTCAATGGTTCATGGACGCCTTCGGCCATTGCAAGACGATCGCGCACGATGAGGCAACGCAGCCCCTGCTCGACAAGGCCGGCGTCGAACCCGACGAGGGCGTCGTCTCAATCGCCGACTTCATCAAGGTCGGGACACAGCGTCACTGGTACCGCGAGCCGAAGGTCCGCGACCTTGCCTGACCCCGCAAATTCATTCGACGAGGAACGACAATGATCCGGCCTCTCCTTCTTCTCACCACCGCGCTCATGATCGGAGCGACGACGCTGTCGCTGCAATCCTGCGCCAGCCAGAGCGTCGAGGCAGCCGCCCCCGAATCGCCACAGAACAGCCTCATCACCCTTCCCGACGGCTCGACCATGACCGCCGCGCGCGGATCGCTTTCGCAAGAGATCGGAACATGGCTCGCATCGCGCCAGGGTCGAAGCGCCGAGTTCGAGTTTGCCGGGTTTGCCGAAACGAAGCCTGTCCTCACCAGCCAGGGTCTGGGTCGCGGAGCGGATCTCGCCATCATATTGCGCGCCGCGCCCGCTGCTACAATCGCGATCGCCGGCGACGAAGACCAGGCCAAGGCACTCGCGCATCTTCTGGGTGATCGCGGCATTGCCGAAGAGCGTATCGAGATCGTCCCAGCCGCGGGAATCGGCACGCTGCTGCTGACGATCGATCGCGGCTCGACCGCGCCGCTTCTCACCGCAAAATCCTGACCTCAAGGCGCAAGCCCAAGCCCCTCGAACCAGCCCGCATAGGGCGTGTTAGCCGCCATGTGCCGGTTGTAGTCGGGCGTTCCGTCGTCCCACCACGCTGGTCCCCGCTCTCCAAGCGCACGCTTCGCACGGTCGACATCCGTGCGGGCATTCTTCTCCGCCAACGCGTCGTTCGAGCGCAGCGCCAGTCCGACGGAACGGCGCGCCGCCATAAGATCATGTACGAGTGCGTCTCGCTCGGCCGGCGCGAGCGCCGGGTTGGGCATGCGCCACAACCGCCCGCGCACAACAAAATATCGCCGGTCGGGCGTGACGGGCGGGTGCTCGTGAACTTTGGCGGTTACGTCGGGGCGTGACTGGTTCGCCATTGATCGAGGGCCGAAAGCGGTGCCGACGCCACAGCCGTCGGCACCGGTCGGGAAGACCTCACATCGTCGCGAGTTCGGCGGGCGGAAGGCCGTCGTTTTCGGCCTTGCGCTTCAGCTCTTCCTTGCGCGCGAGCAACCGCTCGCCGAGCGCGTCGAGATCGACGTCTGCGCACGTGCCTGCTGGAACATATTGTCGTGCTGCTTTTCCTCTTCCTTGACGTGGTGTTTGATCTCCTCGGAGAGCACTTTTACCTTCGCCTCGAAAAATTCGTCGTCGGGGCCCGACGCGACGATGTCGTTGATCAGCACCTTGGCGCCGTCATGCTCGACATAGGCTTCCTTCAGAAGATCGTCGTCGATCTTGCCCTTGAGCGCGGGATAGAGAATCTCTTCCTCGACCTGCGCGTGGATCTTGAGTTCGGTGCAGATTGTGTCGGCGAGCTTGGCCTTCCGGTCCTTGCCGTTCGCCTTCTCGAATTCCTCGAACAATGCCTCGACGGTGCGATGGTCGGCAGCGAGGATGTGGGTCACATCGGTGTCCCGCGCGTCACGTTCAGCCATTTGCAGTCTCCCAAAATTGCCCCTCAATCGGCGGCGCGTGCTGCGCCTGGCAAACAGATGCCGGCGACTGAGGGGAAGCCGCCGGCACCAGGTTGGGATCATGAGCGGAGGAGCGCCGGGATCCCGGGGGTAGGATGATCAGGGCAGCGTCCGCCGCCCGCGCCCGAAGACAAAAGCGACGATGAAGAGGACGACACCGATTACGAGAAGGATCTTGGCGAAGTCCGCCGACAGGCCGGCGATCCCGCCGAACCCGAGCAGTGCCGCGACCAACGCGACGACAGCGAAAATAATAGCCCATCTGAACATATTGAGTCTCCCGTCAGGGCGTACTTTCCCCGCCCCGCCGCGCATGCGCCAGGGCTGCGGCAGAGCGCGCCAATTCATCCGTGATGGATGTGTCTTCAACGCGGGTTTGCGGCATTGGTTCCCGCAGAGGCTTGTCTTGCGGCGCCTTCATAACATAGGTTAAGTGTATGATTTTCAGGGAACAAACTTGTGGCGTCACGCGTCTTTCGAGCGCCCATCCCCCGGGCGAGCATATAGGAGAGGCCATCATGGCGCAGAACAATCAACAGGGCGGCAACCAGCCGAACCAGAACCCCGGTCAGCAGGAACAGCAGGACGACCAGAACCGTCGTCAGCCGGGCGGCGATCAGGACAATGGCCAGAACGGCAATCAGACCCGCCGCGACGACGAACAGCGCGAGCAGCGCTAATCTGAAGTGACCACAGTGAGCGCTGTCTCGGGCGCTCCTGGGCCGGGCCGTCGCTCCCGCGCGGCCCGGCTTCCTGTGTAAGGGAGATTCATCCCATGGCTGATGACAAGCGGATGACCGGCTCGCCCGACCGCGACCGCATCAACCTCTCCGAAGATTATGAAATCCGCGGCTGGACCCAAAGCCCTGGCGTCAGCGAACAGGAGCTGCGTGAGGCGGTCGATGCCGTAGGGAACAGCGCCGAAGCCGTCCGCGCCTATCTGGGCAGCGGGGCATGACGTGGGATGTCGCAGCCACGGCGCCGGTCGAACGCATCGCACGTGTCCTCGCCGCGCACGAGCTCAGCCGCAACGCCGAAGGCGACATGTCGTCGGCTGGCGAAGCCGTGAACGACCTCTGGCCCGAGTATACCGGTACGGCGCTGGCAGTCCTCAAGACTCTCCGCGAACCGAGCGGCCGAATGGCCGCGGCTGGCGATGCCGAGGTCTGGGACCGGATGATCGCCGCCGCGATCGAAGATGAGACCATCTCCGAGAGCTGATCACCAGGCAGCCATGACAAACAGACAGACCGGGCCATCGGCCAGCCAGTCACGCGACCTCCGGACGGGGCGCACAATCTGGATGGAAAAGCGCCACCCCGCGGTGCCCATCTCCCCCCTTAGGGACACGCTCCGTTGCGACGTCGCGATCATAGGCGCCGGAATATCGGGCGCGCTCATTGCCGAGAATTTGAGCGAGACCGGCCTCCATGTCATCGTGCTCGATCGGCGCGGCCCCGGCGAAGGATCGACGCCGGCATCGACCGCGCTCCTGCAATATGAGCTCGACACGCCGCTGTCGCAGATGTCCGAACGCATCGGCGCGGCCCGCGCCATCCGCATCTGGCGCCGCTCCTATCTCGCGGTCGAAGCGCTCCGTGCACGCACCGAGCGGCTCGGCCTCGACGTGGGCCAGGCAACGCGTCCGTCGCTCTACCTCGACGGCAATATCCTCGATCGGCATCAGCTCAGCCGCGAAGCAGAGGCTCGGCGGCGCGCCGGATTCGAAATCGAACTCATCGGTCCCGCCGAGGTCGAGCGGCGCTATGGCATCCGCCGCCGCCACGCGATCATGGGGTTCGGAAATTACAGCGTCGACCCGCGCGCCATGGCCGCCGCCTATCTCGGCGTCGCCGCGAGCCGCGGCGCGCAGATCATCGCTCCAGCCGAGGTCACCGGCGTTGCTCCCACCGACCGCGGGGTGACGCTCACGATCGGCGGCGAGGGCAAGGTTCACGCCCGCCACGCGATCTTCGCGACGGGCTATGAGATGATGAAGGGCGTGCCGCGCCTCGGCAATTATATCATGTCGACCTGGGTGATCGCGACGCGCCCGCAGCCGGAGAAGCTCTGGGCCGATCGGGCAATGATCTGGGAAGCGTCCGATCCCTATCTCTACATCCGGACGACGCCCGAGGGCGCGATCATCTGCGGCGGGGAGGACGAGGATATCGCCGATGCGGGTGCCCGCGACGCGAAGCTCGAGGCCAAGACCCGTGCGCTCGAACGAAAGCTTGCCGCGCTGCTCCCCGCGATCGATCCGACGCCGGCCTTCGCCTGGGCGGGAAGCTTCGGCAACAGCCCGCTCGGCTCGCCCACTGTCGGCCGCGTGCCGCGGATGCCGAACTGCTATTCTGCGATGGGCTATGGCGGCAACGGTATCACTTTCTCGATGATGGCGGCGCAGATATTGCGCGAAGAAATATGCGGTGCGCGCGATCCCGACGGCGATCTTTTCGGTTTTCACAGGAAATTTTGATGCGCGTGCCGCCAGCCGCAACCCTCGTGCCAGGCGCGCGTCGATTCCCGCTCACCCACGAACAACTAGCCAACCTGCTCGGCCTCACGCCGGTTCACATCAACCGGACGATCGGCGATGTCGGCACGCTGCGACGAATTGCCGATTTTTCCGACATTTACCTGCATCGAACGCTGGATTGAGGCGTCTAGCTAGTGGGGCCGACACAGCAGGAGAGTGCCCGCGATGCCTAAATATTATTTCCACGTTTGCGACGGCACGCAGGATATCGACGAGCTCGGCCATGAGCTGCCCGACGATCTGGCGGCCCGGCGCGAAGCGGTTCGCTATTGCTGCGGCCTGCTCCGCGACGATCCCGACCTCCTGCTCGCCGATGAGAATTTGCGCATCAATGTCACCGCCGATGACGGCCGCCTCCGCTTCGCGATCCTTCTCGCTACGATCGATGCCGACTGGCGACCCGGCACACCCGTCGAGATGCAACGCCTTGCCGATACGCAGCGTTGAGGCCTGATGACCCGATTGCATCGCCCCGAATGACGCCGCGCTGGCCCTCGGTCCTCTGGGTTGTCCGCCACGGGCAAAGCGCCGGCAACGTCGCGCGCGATGCCGCCGACGCGGCAGGAGACCTGCGCATCGCGCTCGACCACCGCGACGTCGATGTCCCACTCTCGCGCCTCGGCGAGGAGCAATCGCGCGCGCTCGGCGAATGGTTCGCCGAAGGCCAAGAGGATGGTCGCCCAGAGATCATGCTGGCCTCGCCCTATGTCCGCGCGGTCCAGACCGCCGAGATTTTCCGCAGCGCTGGCGGCTGCGCCCCGGACGAGAAAATTTGCATCGACGAGCGGCTCCGCGAAAAGGAGTTCGGCATCCTCGATGGCCTGACCCGGCACGGGATCGAGGCATCGCATCCCGAGCAGGCCGAGTTCCGGGCGTTGCTCGGCAAATTTTATCATCGGCCGCCGGGCGGCGAGAGCTGGTGCGACGTCATCCTGCGGCTACGCTCGCTTCTCGATACGGTTTCGCTTCACTACGGCGGCCGCCGGGTCATGATTGTCGCGCACCAAGTCGTGGTCCTGTGCCTGCGCACCATCATCGAAAATCTCGGCGAACAGGAGATATTGGCGATCGACAAGCAAGGCGACGTCGCGAACTGCGCGATCACCGAATATCGGTTCGACCCGGCCAGAGGTCACAATGGCAACCTCGTCCTCGCACGCTACAATGTGACCGCGCCGATGGCGGGCGAAGTTCCGGTGACGCACGAGCCCGATGCGATGGTGGCGGCGCGTGGCTGATCCGGTTCCGCTCGACACGGCCTGGCTCAAGGCCCATCCGCTTCCCGATCATCATGACAATGTCGACAAAAATGGCCGCGCCGCGTCGTGTCGATCGGAGGCAGCCGCCGCGTTCCCGGCGGGCTGCTGCTTACTGCCGAGGCCGCATTCCGCGCCGGCGCGGGCAAGGTGACGATTGCGACCATCGCGTCGGCAGCGCTGCCGCTCGGCATCGCCTTCCCGTCCTGCGCCGTCGTCGCGCTCCCCGAGACGAGCGAGGGCGAGATCGCGCCCGACTGCGCCGACCAGATCCTTGCCGAGATGGCGCTGCACGACGCCATCGTCTTCGGTCCCGCCATGATCGACGAGACGATCGTTGCGACGCTTCTCGCGGCCCTCCTCTCCGAGATGCCCGAGGGCAAGTTCCTGCTGCTCGACGCTGTCGCGCTGCGTGCGGCGGCCGAGCATCCGAAGGCGATTGCCGCCCGCCACGACCATGTCGTGCTGACCCCGCATGAAGGCGAACTCGCTGCTATGCTCGGCGCCGAGCGCGACGACGTTGCGGACGATCCGCTGGCATCTCTCGAGAAGGCCGCGAAGCTGTTTCGCGCCGCGATCATGGTCAAGGGCGCAACGAGCCATCTGATGGCCGACGGACAGTGCCTCAGCTATGCCGGAGGCGGTCTGGGCCTCGCGGTCAGCGGCTCGGGGGACATCCTCGCCGGTCTCATCGCCAGTCTGGGCGCGCAGGGCCAGCAGCCGCTCGAAGCAGCGGCGTGGGGCATATGGCTGCACGGCGAGGCCGGTCGCCGCCTTGCCGAGACTATGGGCCCGATCGGCTATCTCGCGCGCGAACTTCTGCCTCTCGTTCCCGGTTTGATGCGCGGCGTCTGAACCCGCAAGAAAGGCTCCGCCTTTCGGCGCAGCGTCATAATCTAGATCAAGTCGGAAGAACGGAAGCGGCAATGACGCATGAAACCTATAAAAATGGCAATTCCCCCGAGAGTAGCGCAAGGCGCAGCAAGGCCGAAACCTTCGCAACGAAGGCCGGATCGAGGATGGCAAGCCGCCACCCATCCCGATTGCGAAGTTTCTGTCGGTATCCTGCAAGCTTTCGCGCACCGGTCGGTTATTCTTCTGCAAGTCCCGATCTCCGGATCGGACTTCAGGAGAGCCCCGCCGCCTCGTGCAGCGGGGCTTTACCATTTGAGCGGAGCACAACCGAGCGTCTTCCTAAGAACCGCGGAACCTTCTTTCTCCCCAAGCGGTAACCGATCATGGACCTTCTCGACCCCGACCTGATCTGGCCTATTGCCGCCGCCACGCTCGCCGGCGCCATCATTGGCGCCGAACGCGAATATCGTGCGAGCCCGCGGTTGCGCACGCACATCCTCGTATCGCTCTCCTGCTGTCTTCTGATGCTGTCCGCGGTGCACCAGATGGCATGGCTCACCGACGCCCCGGTCGACGTGATCCGCATCGACCCGGTTCGCATGGCGCATGGCATATTGACCGGGATCGGCTTCCTGTGCGGCGGCGTCATTTTCCGCGAGGGGTTCAATGTCCGCGGGCTAACGACAGCTGCTTCGCTGTGGACCACGGCGACGCTCGGCATGCTCTTCGGGATCGGCTTTTACCAGCTGGCCATCTTCGGGGGTGTCGCGACCTTCGCCGTGCTCGCAGCGGTCTCGGTCACCGAACGCTATGCGCCGCAGCAGCGGATCGCGCATATCCGGGCGACCTATCGCCGCGGCAGCGCCATGACACTCGGCGGCTTCGGCGAGCTCCTTGCGGCGAAGGGTCTCAAGTCGATCACGATCGATGAGGCGCTCGACGGCGATCAGCACAGCTTCACCGCGATCGCTGGCGGATATACCGAAGGCTGCGCAGAAGCGCTTGCCCGCGACTGGTCGGCCGACGCCCATGTCACCGGGTTCGAGATCCGGCCGCAGCAAGCCTGAGGCGGGCCGAAGAAGCCGCAACCCTCTTCGCAGGAAAACGTTCAACCTGTTCGCAAGCAAAGGAACGACGATGCGCCTGATCCTCACCCTCGCCGCCCCGGCCCTCCTCCTCGCCGCCTGCTCCGACAAGAATGAAGCGGCGGAAGAGAAGCTCGAACGATCCGCCGAGACAAGCGCCACTGTCGCGGGGCCCGTTCCCGCCGCGCTCGGCCTCAGCGAAGCGCAGCTCCTCGATGCCGATATCGTCGGTTCCGACGGCAAGGAGCTCGCTGACGTTGCCAAGGTCGAGCGCGATCGCGACAACAAGGTCGATCGCCTGCTCGTCGAGCTCGATGGCGCCGGACCCGATCGCTATGTTCATGTCCCGATCACCGGCCTCAAGGTTGTCGTCAAAGGCGACGACACCGATCTTCAGACGTCGATGACGAAAGCCGATCTGACGGCGCTGCCCGAGGTCAAGCTGCCCCCCGCGTGACCGGCATGAACAGATTGAACAGTCGAGCGGAAAACCGGAAGGAGTGGCCAAACCGGCGCTCCGTCATGGTTGGCAAACTCAAGGCGCTCTCCCGATATCCGCAATGATGGCAAAGTCGGCGCCAGGCCGAGCGGTTCGGCGCCAACGATTCCTGGCCGATTCGGACGGACCGCTTTTGCGGAGGAGGCGCAGGAGTCGTATATCGCGGCAACCGGGTTTTCAGCAGTCTCGCGAACCAGGAGGATGGGTTTTAAGCAAGCCTATGCGCCAGCATCGTCCAGAGGCCATTGCTCTCCATGCGAGGCTATCGCTATGACGGCAACGGGTCGTGCAATCGGGGGGTGTCATGACCGTGCAGCGCTATCTCTTCACCTTGGCTCTTGCCACCGGTTTACCCGTCGCAGCAGCGGCCCAGCCGTGCTTCGATGCGGCAGGAATGGTGCCCTTCAACTGTCCGACCGGCGTCAACTATCTCTACAAACCGCAGCCCAACGGGATCGCGATCCTGAACGACGAAAAGGGTACGCCGCTTTACCGCACCATCGTCGTGCCGGGAGCGAAGAAGGATCTGCCGCTGGTCGGAATCGCCGACATGAGCGGGCGCCAGATCGTTCCTCCGCGCTTCGAACGCGTCTACGCCGTGGGCCGCAACCTCGCGGTCGGCGAGGCTCCGCTCAACCCGAAGGATGCCGCAGGATCGCAGCGCGCGTTCCTGATCGACCTTCGCACGGGCGAATATCGTCCGACACCCTGGCGGCGCATCATCACGACTTTAACATATGAGGCCGATGGACCGCCTTGGCTGATGGGTGTGCTGCCGCACACGCGCATCCATCCCTATGATGTCGCGATTCTCACGCCGACCGGCACCGACACCGGCCTCAGGGTCGATAATTTCAATCCCTTCTCGGGTGCCACCAAGGTGCTCAGCCTGCCCTATAATCTGCTCGGGATCGGGGGCGCGATCGTCAACGAGCGCGGCGAGGATCCTTTCGCAGGCATGGAGATGGTCAAGGTGGCGAGCGGGTTCGGCTACTTCGTCAAGCGCGGTCCGCCGCCCGCCGAGGTGAAGGGGCCCGGCGCTGGCCCGCTCCTGACTCCGATCGGTAGCGACCTACGGCCGCAGGCGCACCCCGCCGATGTCATCGGGATGGTGGAGGCTGGGTCCTCGATGTGGATCATCCGGCGCACCCCGAAAGGCGTCCGCTTCTACCAGCATGTCGGCGGCAAGCCGATCCTCGCCGCGCCGCCCGTTGGCGAGGCCTATCTCGATCTCTATGTCGACGAAGATCGCAATGTCGCTCTTCGCACGGCCGCGGGCTGGATCGATCCTTTCCACCGCAAGCCCTTTTCAACCGCAGAGGGTGTGGTCACGGCGCGCAAGGCTGAAATCAAGCAGTTCCAGGCTGCGGTGATGGCAGAAGAAAATGCCCGGGTCGCGGCGCAGGCACGCGCGGCATCCGACGCCAAGGCTGCACAGGCCGCAGCAGCGCAGGCCTATCGGGACCAGGTTCGCGGGCGCATCCGCGATGCCAGGGCGGGGCGGCTGTCCGGCCTACCGCTGATCCTCCTGCAGCGCGATGTGATGAACGCGCAGCTTGAGGGCGAATATGAGAGCGCGGGATTGACGCTCAGCGACGACATCCGGCGGGAAATCTGTTGGCAGCGGCAGTCGAGCGTATGCAGCAGCGCGAGCGCGCCCTCCTCGTCGGGGTCGAGCTTCGTTCCGACATGGGAGAAGGCTTTCGAGAATGCGCGCGCACTCAACCAGCGGCAACATCAGGAGAACTGCGCCGCCGCGGCTAAAGGCGCTAGCCGCATTTGCAGAACATATTGATGAATTGGCCGAGAGCGGAATGTCTGCAATAAAGAATAAATCTGAGAAAGCAGCCACGCAGCGCCAGAATTTGCGATGCCACGCCAGGCTCTGGACTCATTAATCCAGAATAGGCAGATGCACGCGAAGGTGACGGCGGCGAGGAGATGTCAGCGCATCGGTCGTATCGTTTGTGGATACGTCGCCAGTCCTTGAGGTGCGCGAAGAGGTTTTCGATCCTGTGTCGCTGGCGGTAGAGGATGGGATCGCAGGGAAAGCGTCGCTTGTGATTGCGATGTGTGGGGATGCAGGCGGCGATGCCTCGGGCGTCCAGCGTCTAACGGAACCAATGACTTTCATAGGCTCGATCGGCGAGCAGGACGGCCGCCTCGGGCGGGTCCGGAGCCAAGGCCCGCGCACCGAGGTGATCGTTGCGCTGTCCTTCGGTGAGGAGAAGGCGCAGGGAGCATCCTGGCCATCACACAGGACGTGCAGCTTGCCGGTCAGGCCGCCGCGGCTGCGTCCGATAGTACGGGGTAGAGCTCCTTTTTTTGACAAAGCTCGCCGCTGTCCGGTGCGCCCTGATATGCGTCGCATCGATCATCAGCACGCCGTCCCCGTCCTTTGCAAGGTCGGCGAAGATGCGGTCGAAAACCCCGAGCCGGCTCCAGCGGACGAAACGGTGGTAGATCGTCTTGTGCGGCCCATAGCCTGACGGCGCATCCGCTCAATATCCGCCGGTCATCGACCCTGGAGCTCCATGCGACGACGGAAAATGCGCCTCGATCCGGCGCATCTGCGCCTCGTTCAGCAACAATGGAGCACTCATGGCAGCGTCCTCCTGCCATCTTGAATCACCTTCATCTGCGCTCGCACAAGCAATGGTCCCGAGCCTAGCTAGGCCGGCGCGCCACCGCCTAGCGCCTGGTAAAGCGCGACATAGGCCGTGAGACGATCGGTGCGCAGCTGGATCAGCGCGAGATCGACCGCAAGCAGCGCGCGCTGCGCGTCGATCTGTTCGAGATAGGGCGAATAGCCGGCGCGATAGCGGTTGGTCGCGTGCAGCAAGGTTTCGGCAACCGCGCCGCGCTGGGCGAGCAGTGCGGCTTCCTGCACGCCAAGGCGGTCGATCACCGCGAGCTGGTCCTCGACCTCGCGAAAGGCGGTGAGCACGGTGCGGCGATAGGCGAAGGCGGCCTGGTCGCGCTGCGCGGTCGCGGCGTCGAACTGGCCCTGCAGTCGCCCACCCGAAAAGATCGGCGCGAGGACGCTGCCGCCGGCCGACCAGATGGTGATCGGGTCGGCCAGCAGCGACGAGATCGCCGCGCCCGCCGACGCCGACAGCCGGAGTTGCGGCAGGAACTGCGCGCGCGCACCGCGGAGGTTCGCGTCGGTGGCGGCGAGGGCATATTCGGCCTGCGCAATGTCGGGGCGGCGGCGGACGAGATCGGAGGGGAGCAAGGCGGGCAAGGCCGGGGTTGCGAGCGTGTCGAACCCCGCGCCACGCGGAATCGCCTGCGGCGTGTCGCCGACGAGCAGCGACAGCGCGTTTTCCTGCCGCGCGATCGCCGCCTCGATCGTGGGGAGCTGCTGCTCGGTCGCGCGATATTCGGCCTCGGCCTGGCTGAGCTCGAGCCGCGAGGTATAGCCCGCCTCGGCCCGGTCGCGCGCGATGCGCAGCGCCTCGCCGCGCGTCGTCAGCGTCTGGCGCAGCAATTCGCGCCGCTCGTCGAGCGCGAGCAGGACGATATAGCTGCTCGCGGTCGCCGAACTGACCGACAGCGTCGCGGCCTCGCGCGCCGCCGCGACCGCCGCGGCATTGGCGCGCGCGG
>JACDQN010000414.1 GCA_015657575.1 Sphingopyxis sp. | reverse complement strand
GCCGACACGCATCGCCGACGGCCTTGCCTATGAACATCAGCCGCGCTTTTTCGCCCGACGGTAAGCGGATCGCCTTTGTCTCCGACCGGGCGGGCGGCGACAATATCTGGATCATGAACCGCGACGGCAACGACAAGAAACAGCTGAGCAAGGAAGATTTCCGCCTGCTCAACCAGCCGAGCTGGAGCCCCGACGGCCAGTTCATCGTCGCGAAGAAGCATTTCACCACCGGCCGCTCGCTCGGCACCGGCGAAGTCTGGCTCTATCATGTATCGGGCGGCGCCGGCGTGCCGCTGGTCAAGAAACCGAACGAACGCCACCAGAAGGAATTGGGCGAACCCACCTTCGCGCCCGACGGCAAGGGCGTCTATTATACGCGCAACATCACGCCGGGTCCGATCTTCGAATATGCGCAGGACAGTAATGGCGACCTGTTCCATATCGAACGCTATGATTTGAACGATGGCGAGGTGACGAACATCGCCGCGGGGGCGGGCGGCGCAGTGCGCCCCTCCCCCTCGCCCGACGGCAAAAAACTCGCTTTTGTTCGCCGCGAAGGCACCCAGTCGAAGCTTTATGTGAAGGACCTTGCTTCGGGCGCCGAAAAGAAGCTTTATGACGCGCTCGATCAGGATGTGCAGGAAACCTGGGCGGTCACCGGCGTCTATCCGAATATGAGCTGGACGCCCGACAGCAAGGATGTCGTCTTCTGGGCCGGCGGCAAGCTCCGCCGGGTCGGTGCCGCAGGGGGCGATGCGCGCATCATTCCCTTCACCGTCAGCGACGACCGCGTGATCGTCGATGCGACGCATCCGGCGGTCGAAGTCGCGCCCGACAGCTTCACCACGCAAATGCCGCGCTGGGCCGAAGTCTCGCCCGATGGCCGCAGCGTCATATTCGAAACGCTCGGCAAGCTTTGGGTGAAGCCTGCGGCCGGCGGGACCGCACGGCGCCTGACTGGCGCCAAGGACGATGCGTTCGAACTGTGGCCGAGCTGGTCGCGCGACGGGCGTTCGATCACCTTCGTGCGCTGGACCGACGCTGGCCTGGGCGAGGTCCATGTGATCGGCGCGGGGGGCGGTGCTTCGCGCAAGGTGACGACGACGCCTGGCCATTATGCCGAACCGCGCTTCTCGCCCGACGGCAGGACGATCGCCTTCGAACGCCGCGCGGGCGGCGGCCTTCGTTCGGAGCGCTGGGGAGAAAACCCGGGTGTCTACACCGTCGCGGCGACCGGCGGTGCGCCCGAGCGCGTCAGCGACAATGGCGCAAAGCCGCAGTTCGGAAGTGCGAACGACCGCATTTTCATGGTCACCGCCGCCGACGGCAAGAGCCAGCTGGTCAGCACAGACCTCCGCGGCCAGGACAAGCGCGTCCATGCGAGCGGCGAACTGGTCAGCGATTACGAGATTTCGCCCGACGGCCACACCCTCGCCTTTCGCCAGAATTACGACGCCTATGTCACGCCGCTGATGCCGGGCGGGCAGGATGTGTCGCTCGGCACCAAGAGCGGCGCACTACCGGTCACGCGCGTCAGCGGCAGCGGCGCCGACTATATCCACTGGTCGAACGGCGGCAGCCGTCTCCACTGGAGCCGCGGCGCGACGCTGTTCAGCGCCGATCTGGGCAATTTCTTTGCCACTGCGCCGGTCGACGACAAGGCGCCGAAATTCACGCCGCCGACCGACGGCGTGTCGCTCGCCATGACGCAAGCCGCATCGAAGCATAAAGGCACCGTCGTCATCACGGGTGCGAAGATCGTGACGATGGCCGACAAGGATGGCGGCATCATTGAAAATGGCGCGATTATCGTCGAGGGTGACCGTATCGTCGCGGTCGGCCCGGCGGGCGCGATCACCGTCCCTGCGGGTGCGACGACGGTCGATGCGACCGGCAAGACGATCATCCCCGGCTTCGTCGATGCCCATGCGCATGGACCTCACGGTGACGACGAGCTGGTACCGCAGCAGAACTGGTCGGAGATCGTCAATCTCGCGATGGGTACCACGACGAGCCACAACCCCTCGTCGCGCGCGTCGGAAATCTTCGTCTCCTCTGAAATGCAGCGCGCTGGCCTGATCCTCGCGCCGCGCATCTTTTCGACCGGCGAGATCATCTATGGCGCGAAGGCTGCTGGCATCTATGCCGAGATCAACGGCTATGACGATGCCCTCGCTCATGTGCGCCGCCTGAAAGCACAAGGCGCGCATAGCGTCAAAAACTACAATCAACCGCGCCGCGAACAGCGCCAGATGGTCGTGAAGGCTGCCCAAAGCGAAGGGATGACCGTCGTGCCCGAGGGCGGCTCGCTCTACACGATGGACGTCTCGCTGATCCAGGACGGCAATTCGACCGTCGAGCACAACATCCCGCTCCATATCTTCTACAAGGATCTGGTGCAGCTCTGGGGCCAGACGCAGGTCGATTACACGCCCACGCTCGTCGTCACCTATGGCGGCCCTGCCGGCGACCCCTATTGGCGCGCGCATACCAATGTGTGGGAGCATCCGATCCTGTCGCGCCATGCACCGCCTGCGGAGCTTGCCGCTAACAACAAACGCCGCGTGATCGCCCCCGAGGGTGACTATGTCGACGATGATTCGGCGCGTGAGGCAAAGAAGATCGCCGATACGGGCCGCATGGTGTCCATCGGCGCGCATGGCCAGCAGGCGGGTCTCGGCGCGCATTGGGAAATCTGGTCGTTCGTGCGCGGCGGCTGGAGCAATATCGACGCGTTGCGCGCAGCGACGATCATGCCCGCGACCTCGCTGGGCTATGCGAAGGATGTGGGGTCGCTCGAGGCTGGCAAGCTCGCCGATCTGCTGATTCTCGATGCCGATCCGACGCAGAACATTCGCAACACCGAGCAGATTCACCGCGTGATGCTCGGCGGGCGGCTCTATGATCCGCTGACGATGAACGAGGCCGAGACCGGTAATCGCAAGCGTGACGCCTATTGGTGGGAGAGTGACAAACCCTGAGCCGGCGCGCTCACCCTGCGGCGGATCGCAATTTTGTGACGAGAGGGTTGCAAGTCTCGCGAGCCGCCGCTAGGGGCGTCTCCTCTCAGCGAGGAGAGTTGGCTGAGTGGTCGAAAGCGTCGCACTCGAAATGCGAAGTGCCGGCAACGGTACCGAGGGTTCGAATCCCTCACTCTCCTCCATTTTTCCCTGATTTCGACCGATCATGACCGCCGCCCCGGCGGGCGGACAGAGAGTATTTGACCCGCCCGAATTTTCCCATCCGAATGCGATAAAAAAGGGCGATGGAACTGGCCCATCGCCCTTTCGGTTGACCTTGTCCGTTGCCGGAACGACCAACTAATTAGGTCGTCTTCAAACCACTATCGACCTTGTCGAACGTCGAACTGACACTCGAGCCGACGTTGGTCATCGCGGTGATTCCCGCAACAGCGATCAGTGCTGCGATCAAACCATATTCGATGGCGGTTGCCGCCTTGGTATCGCGGACAAATTTCCTGAAGAACTTCATGTAAGCCTCCCCTTAACCAGTCTACCCCCGGTCGGCCTGCAAAGGGCCGACGCGGATATTTTATAGGATGCCAGTATCCAGAATCTTAATGCTGGAAGCAGTAGGGGCTCCGACAAATGTCCGCTTCCTGTCCATTTCGAGATAAGTATTTGCCAAAAATCAGGAAAAATAACCCATGATATAAGGAAATATTTCAGCAGGTCGAAATTTCTACGTTTTGATTGCCGAAACCTGTCCCAAATCCGCTCAAAGCCGCAGCGTCGTCCTCGATCGGAGCGAAACGGCGCTCGAATCCCTTAACCGCGGACGGTGAGCAGCGACGGGGCGCTGAGCGCGCCGATGATCGCGCCGACGATCAGGAACAGAACCACGGCAACGACGATCACGACGACCGTGTAGCCCAGCGCCTTGTCCTGCGGCGCCTTCATCAGGATGGGCAGGCCGACATAGAGAAGATAGAGGCCGTAAAGGCTGAGCAGGACGCCGATCGCCGCAAGCGCGGGGATGAGGCTGAATATACCCGCCAACCATCCCGCCGTCGCTGAATAGGCCGCAACCTTCAGCGCCTGAATCTGGTTCTTCTGTCCGCCGAAGCTCGGCGCGAGCGCGTCGATCACCAGCGAAAGGATAAAGACGGTTGCGAGCGCAAGGCCATATGTAACGATCGCAGAAACCAGCGCGCCAACAAGCGGCGGATGATAGGTTACACCGAAAACAGTGATACCGAAAACCTGGCCGCCGATGAAACCCGCCAGCGGCCCGATCGCCGCCAGCAGCAGCACATAAGGAACATAGATGGATTGCGTCGTCGCCGGCTCGCCGTCGATGGCGATCCAGGTTTCGCGCGGCTTCAGGATGATATTCTTGGCGCGTTCGATAACGCCCGATGCCGAACTGGCCGGCGGCGTGGGGGTGCCCGTCGGAATCTCGCTCATGAAATGCCCTTCCCTTGTTGCAATCGAGACGGCCCGCATTCCGATCCGGAGCGCGGCGGCCTTGGGGACAGATTAGCCCGCACCGCCGGCATATCTGTAACCTGGGTCACAGCCGGGACTCGGCTTGTCGCCGACGCGCCATAGTAACGGGGTTGAAACGGGAGGGAATAGCCATAGATTGACACTATGAATCGCCAATCCCCCACCGAATTTCCTGCAGCCGCGCAAAAGGCGGTATCCGCCCCGCTGATCGAGCGCGCGCGTTTCGCGCCCGGCGATATCGTACGTCATCGGATGTTCGATTTCCGGGGCGTCGTCTTTGACATCGACCCGGTGTTCTCGAACAGCGACGAATGGTATGAGGCGATCCCTGAGGATATCCGTCCGGCGAAAGAGCAGCCCTATTATCATCTGCTCGCCGAAAACGACGATTCCTCCTACATCGCCTATGTCAGCCAGCAGAATCTCGTCGCCGACGAGGAGCATGGCCCGGTTGGACCCATCCCGCAGATCGAGGCGATGTTCGACGGCATGGAGCGCGGCCGCTATCGCGTGCGCGCCATCCACCGCCACTGAGGCAGCGCGTCAGGCCTTCAGCTTCCAGCCCGATACGAGCAAGCGATAGGTTATGACGCCAAGGGCGATATTGACTGCGATCAGCACCAGCGCGGCCGTCAAAACCGGGTTGGAGATCGTCGAATCGACTGTCCCGATAAAGCCGTAGCGGAAGCCCATGATCGCGTAATAGACCGGATTGCCGTGCGCGATCGTCTGAAACCAGGGCGCAAGCCGATCGACCGAATAGAAGGTGCCCGAAAGCAGCGCGAGCGGCGTGACGACGAAATTGGTGACGGCGGCGGCGTGATCGAACTTCTCCGCCCAGATCGAGGTGATGAGTCCGAGGAAACCGAGCATCATCGCCCCGAGCACACCGAACAGCGCTACCGCCCACAGATGGCCGGGCATGACATGGACGCCGGGCCACAGCAGCATCGCGAGCCACAGCGCGATACCGACGAGCACCGCGCGCGTGATCGCGGCGCCGATCAGCGCGATGATGAGTTCGCCGACCGCGAGCGGCGGCATCAGATAGTCGACGATCGTCCCCTGGATCTTGCCGACGAGCAGCGAAAAGCTCGAATTGGCGAAGCTGTTCTGCAGCATCGCCATCATGATCAGCCCCGGCGCGATGAAGTCGGCGAAGGGCACGCCGATGACGGTGCGGCCCGCGCCGCCCAGCGCGACGGTGAAAATGACGAGAAACAGGAGCGTGGTGATCGCCGGCGCCCAGATAGTTTGCAGCTGGACCTTGAAAAAGCGCCGCACCTCCTTGACATATAGGGCCTGCAGGCCCGGCACGTTCAGCGCCCGGATGTGCGGGATGCCCGGTTCGGCGAAAGCCGGTGCCGCGGCGGAATTTGCCGAGTCGGGGCGCGAAATTTGGGGCTGGTCGTTCATGGCGTTCTCGCCTATCGCCTCCCCGATCTTACCGCAAGCTGGGCAGCGAAACATGCCGATCCGCACCGGATCGGCAATGCGATCGTCGAGCCGCCCGCGGCGTGGAATGATGAGGAAGAGATTATGTCATGGACTGACGAGCGCATCGAAAGCCTGCGCACCATGTGGGAAAAGGGCCTGACGGCCAGCCAGATCGCCGACGAACTCGGTGGGGTCAGCCGCAACGCGGTCATCGGCAAGGCGCACCGCCTGGGCCTGAAATCGCGCCCCTCGCCGGTCAAGGCAACCGAAAAGGCGGCCAAGCCTGTGAAGGCGGCGGCTCCGGCAGCGCCGAAGCCTGCCGCGCCGCCCCCGGCGCCGCGCGCCGCTGCGCCCGTTCCCGTGCGAGCGCCCGTCGCGCCCAAGGTCGACGCCCGCCCGCCGGTCGATGCGCCCGACCTGCCGGGCGACGACGCAGCACCCGCGCCCAAGCCTGACGGTCCGCGCATCGTGTCGATCGGCCCCGGCGGCTTCATTCGCCAGGGACCCGGCGACCAGCAGGCGCCAATCCCGCCCGCGCCGCCGCGCCGTCTGGTGCCCGCCAAGCCGAGCCCCGAGATTGCCGACAAGACAAGCCTGCTCGACCTGAACGATCGCATCTGCCGCTGGCCGATGGGGCATCCCGGCGAGCCCGATTTCCACTTCTGCGGTGTCGCGGTGAATCCCGGCTTCCCCTATTGCGTTGAGCATTGTGGTCGCGCCTATCAAGCGCAGCTGCCGCGCGGCACACGCCGCCCGCCCCCGCCCCCGCCCTTCGGTGGCCCCCGAGTTCGCTAAGACGCGTCGGTGAAGCCCTTCGGGCAGGATTTCGGATTTGCGCGCGCGCTCGGCCTTTTGATGGTCGAGCGCGGCGACGGGCGCTGCACGATGGCGATCGAGATCGACCGCGAACGGCATTTCAGTCCGCAAGGCGCCGCGCATGGCGGCGTCGCCTATTCGCTCGCCGATACGGCGATGGGCGGCGCGCTGACCAGCCTGCTTTCCGACGAGCAATGGTGCGCGACGCTCGAGATCAAGTTCAACTATCATGTGCGTGTCGGCGAAGGTTTGCTGACGTGCGAAGCGGCGGTCGTGCATCAAGGCAAACGCATCGCCAATATCGATGCGCGGTTGTTCCAGGATGACAGGCTGGTCGCGAGCGCCAACGGCCATTTCGCGATTTTTGCAGCGCCGTCCGCCTGAAAGGTGAAAGGCGCCGGACCTCTCGGGTCCGACGCCTTTCTCTCCCGTTCCCGGGAATTTAAAAGCGGAAGCTGAGCGTTCCGCGGACGCTGTGGGTGCGGAAATTTCCGTCGCTGCGCTTGAAATCCGTCCCGCCGCCATTGAGCAGGAAGGGGTTGGTCGGCGGTGCCGTTCCGGGGCCGACATTGACCGTGAAGTCGTTGTCCTTGATGTTGGTGTGCAGATATTCGAGGCCGACCGAGATGCTGTTGGTGACCATGATCTCTGCGCCACCGCCAGCGGTGTAGCCCCAGCCGTGCGTCTTGCCATTGGTGGCAAAGCTGTTTGCCGTGTTCGACGTCGAGAATTTATTGTCGAGCCGGGCATAGGCCGGGCCGCCAGTGACGTAGAAAAGCGCGCCGCCGCCGGGCGTATAGCCCGCCCGCGCACGAACGCTGACGGTATAGTCGGCTTCGCGGCTCATCGTATAGCTCGCCGGCGTCGTCGAAAATGCGGTGACGCTGTCGCGCGCGACGCTGTGTCCGCCTTCGATCAGCGCGCCATAGACGAAATTGCCGGCGCGGTGATCGTAACCGATGCGGCCGAAGAATTCCGGCCCATCCTTGTCGTTGCGGCAGCCGAGATTGGCCGTGCTCGTTGCGGCACCATTGCAAAAACCGGTCGAAAAGGCATTCGCCCCGCCGACGGTCGTCACCTGGTCGCCGTAAAAACCATCGCGGTTGGTATCGAACAGAATCGTTTCGCCGCGGTCGTTACCCTGCAACGTGCCGCCGCCGCCGACGGAAATATAGGGGCCGTTGAAGTCCTGCGAGGTATCCCGATTGTCCTGCGCCATAGCGGGGACGGCCAGCAGAGATGCCACCGAAGCGGCAAGGAGAGAGACGAGTTTCATTTTATTCTCCACTTTTTGAATGACTTTGCAGTCTGCGTGGAAACCCGCCGCCACCTTTCAAGGTTCCGTACTGTGCGTAAAACGCGACGAATGGAATTCGGACAAAACGGCTCGAAGCGCCTGAAAACCACGCTTGCCAGCGCCCTTCCCCGCCCCCTATAGCCAGCCCATGAGTCACGATTTGTTCGACACCGGCACCCCCGCGACCGAAAGTTATAATGCCTCGCAGATCGAGGTGCTCGAGGGGCTCGAACCCGTCCGCCGTCGTCCCGGCATGTATATCGGCGGCACCGACGAACGCGCACTGCACCACCTCGCGGCCGAGATCATCGACAACAGCATGGACGAGGCGGTTGCGGGTCACGCGAGCCGGATCGAAATCGTCCTCGACGCCGGCAACCGGCTGACCGTGATCGACAACGGCCGCGGCATGCCCGTCGATCCGCACCCTAAATTTCCCGGAAAGTCGGCGCTCGAAGTCATCATGACGATGCTCCATTCGGGCGGGAAGTTCGAGGGCAAGGCTTATGCGACGTCGGGCGGTCTCCATGGGGTCGGGGTCAGCGTCGTCAACGCCCTATCGACCGAGACGGTGATCGAGGTCGCACGCAACAAGCTGCTCTATCGCCAGCGCTTTTCTCGCGGTACCCCGCTGGGCGGGCTCGAAGAACTCGGGCCTACGCCCAACCGCCGCGGAACCAGCGTCTCTTTCGTTCCTGATCCCGAAATCTTCGGCGAGCATGGCCGCTTCAAGCCGCAGCGCCTCTATCGGTTGGCACGGTCGAAGGCCTATCTGTTCGCGGGGGTCGAAATCCGTTGGAAATGCGCGCCGGAGCTGATCGGCGACGACACGCCTGCCGAAGCGGTGTTCCAATTCCCAGGCGGGCTCGCCGACCATCTCAAGGAACAGATCGGCTCACGCGAATGCGCAACCGCCGAGCCCTTCATCGGGCGGCAGGATTTCCCGGGCGACCAGGGGCGCGCCGAATGGGCGATCGCCTGGCCGCTGTGGTCCGACGGCTCGTACAGCTGGTATTGCAACACCATCCCGACGCCGGCGGGCGGCACGCACGAGGCAGGTCTTCGCGCCGCGTTGACCAAGGGACTGCGCGCTTTCGGCGAGCTGGTCGGGCAGAAAAAGGCGGCGCAGATCACCGCCGACGACGTGTTCAACGGCGGCGAGATGATGCTGTCGGTCTTCATCCGCGACCCG
>JACDQN010000413.1 GCA_015657575.1 Sphingopyxis sp. | reverse complement strand
CGGGAGGGGCAGCGAGACTTGGGCGCTTGCGCCCTAGTCGCAGCGGGGTGGGCCATCGCACCGTCGCCGCCCACCCAGCATCAGGTCGGATGTGCCCCCGGCACATCCGACCTGATGCTCCCCTCCCCAAATCCGACATGCAGAAACCGCTTTCCTACATTATCCGGACATGCCAGCCTTTCCACGGCTCTTTCACTCGGTAGATGACAACCCTCGCTGTCCAGCGCGCCAGCATAGGCTCCCGCCCAAACCGCACGCTCCACAAGGCTGAACTTTCCTGAACTTTGGGACAGGGATAGGTCCGCTCCCCACCCCTCAGCGGTCGTCCGCTTACTTCTTCAACCCGATCTCGCGCAACCGCTCCTGCAGATAGTCGTCTGCGGTGATCGGCGTCGGATAGAGGTTCGGGTGCGACGCATCGACGCAGCTTTCCAGCGTCTCGATCGGATAGTCCGAGCGGAAGTGGAGAAAGAAGGGCATCGAATAGCGCGCGACGCTGGCGCGGCCTTCGTCGGGGTTGCGGACGCGGTGCGTCGTCGAGGGCAGGCGGTTGTTCGTCAGCCGCTGCAGCATGTCGCCGACATTGACCGCCATCGCGCCCGGCGGCGGCGAGACGGGGAGCCAGCTGCCGTCCTTGTCGAGGATTTCGAGCCCCGCTTCCTCGGCGCCGAGCAGCAGCGTGATCGTGTTGATATCCTCATGCGCCTCGGCGCGGATGCCCTTGGCGGGTGCCTCGACCGGGGGGTAATGGAGCAGGCGCATCACGCTGTTGCCGTCGCTTACGGTGTCGTCGAAGAAATCGGGGGCGAGGCCGAGATAGCGCGCTATCCCTGAGAGCAGGCGGGCGCCGACGCGGTCGAATTCGGCGAACAATTTGTCATAAACGGCGCGAAAACCCGCGACTTCGCTCGGCCAGACATTGTTCGGCTGCTGCGCGGCGAGGCGGTCGCCCGCGGCAGATCGCGGCCGACGTGCCAGAATTCCTTGAGATCGACCTCTTTCGCGCCCTTCGCAATCTCGGTCCCGAACGGCGTATAGCCGCGCGCGCCGCCGCCGCCCGCGATATGATAGGCGCGCTTGACCTCCTCGGGGAGCGCGAAAAACTCCTTCGCCTTCGCCCAGGCCTCGTCGATCAGCGCGGGGTCGATGCCATGATCGGTGATCATCGCGAAGCCGAAGCGTTCGAACGACGCCCCGAAATCATGCGCGAACTGATCGGCGGGAAGCGACATGGAAATGACGGGGACGGCAGCGGTCATGCGAGATAGGTCCATTCGATAAGGGGCGGCGCCATCGGGCGCGTCATGAGTCGCGATTTAGGCGCTGCCCGCGCGCGATTAAAGGGAAAAAGGCGGTTTCGTCCCGCGCACCGCTCGGCTAAGCCCGGGGCCATGGCAAAGCAATATTGGCTGATGAAATCCGAACCCGACGCCTATGCGTGGGAGCAGCTCGTCAAGGACGGCACGGGGATGTGGGACGGGGTGCGCAATCACACCGCGAAGCTGAACCTGATGGCGATGAAGGTCGGCGACGAGGCGCTTTTCTATCACAGCAATATCGGCAAGGAATGCGTCGGGATCATGCGCATAACCGAGACGGCGTCGCCCGACCCGACCGCCGAGAAAAGATCGCCCTGGGTCATCGTCCGCGTCGCGCCGGTGCGCGCGCTGAAACATCCGGTGACCCTCGCCGCGATCAAGGCCGACCCGGCGCTTGCCGACATGGACCTGATCCGCCAGTCGCGGCTGTCGGTCGGGCGCGTGACGCCCGCCGAGTGGAAGCATATCCTCAAGAAATCGGAAAAGCCCGCAGGCTGATCGTCAGGCGCCGCGATCCGGACGGCGCAGCTTCGCCTGCAGATGTTCGGCGATCGACGGGTGCAGCGGGCTGACGAATTCGCAGCCATAATTGTTGCCCTCGCCGCGGCGCACGATCGCTTCGAGCGGCTGCAGCCCGGGCAGGTTCACCCAGATATGCTTGCCGATCTGCGGGCGGGCGAAGGTGATCATCCGGAAACCGGTCGACGACAGGTCGAACAGTTCGACGTCGAACGGATTGAACCCCGGTTCCCGAAAGCGCGCATTGGCGCGTACCGGCGCGCGCTGTGCACCGCGCCCGGTGGACGGCGCTTTTTCGATGACTGGATTGCGGGTTCCCAACACGGTCTGATCTTTCCTGGTCCGTCCGATTCGTCGCCGTTTTTATCGCAGCGTTGGTTACTCCAAAGTGAAAGAATATGGTGAAAATCGGCTATTTCGGAGGGATGTCGCCGACCGTCATCAGTTGGCCCGGATAGGCGGTGACGAGCGGCGCCGCATCGCGCCAGTCGGCGGTCAGCCAGCGCGCATGATCTTCGGCGTGCAGGATCACCGGCATCGCGCCCGGCTGGTGGTGCGCGACCAGCCTGTTGGGGTCGGTCGTCAGCATCGCAAAGCTTGGCCAATCCTCGCCCTGGCGGTGGATGCCGGCAAAGGCGAACAGCCGCCGCGCGGGCAGCGAAAACCAGCATTGCCGCCGCGCGCCGGCCGGTCCCGACCACGAGGCAAAGCTTGTCGCGGGGATCAGACAGCGCAGTTCGGCGTGGCGCAGCGTGCCGATCCAGAACGGGCTCGCGAGGTTGCGGACGTGCGTCACCGGCTGGGTGCCGCGCGGCGGCGGCGGTACGCCCCACAGCTTGGGACGAAGAAAAAGGCGCAGTTT
>JACDQN010000412.1 GCA_015657575.1 Sphingopyxis sp. | reverse complement strand
TTTTTAGCATCGTCATGCTGAACTTGTTTCAGCATGACGAGAATTGGAGGGCCACATCCCACCCCAAAACCGCTATCGCTTTCGGGTTTGCAAGAATCCAAACCGCAACGCCGCTTAACGCCGCCTGATATCATAATCGATCCGGATCCGAACCCAGGCCCCCACCATCAGCTGGCCGCCGCGGCGCGGCGGGCGAACCCGGAACTGCCAGGCCGCGGCGAGAACGGCACGCGTAATCTGCGATCCGTTCGGATATTCGTCCAGCCCGACGCAATCCTCGACGCGATAATCGGGTGCCGTACGGCATGCGATCAAACCCCAGCCTGGCCCGCTGGCGGTCGACAGATAGCCGCGCAATTCGCCATCGCTCGGTTCGCGATACCAGGCCGCGGCATAGAGCGGTTCGCCGTTGGGGGCCGTTCCCACCCGCTCCGTATCCGAAGAGGAAGACGAGCCCCCGCTATTCGGGGGGCCGTAAACCGCCCCGCCGGGCGGGCGGGCGCCGATCTTGGGAATCACGGGTGCCTGGGGCTGCGGAATTGGCGGCGGTGGCACCGGTACGGGCGCGGGTTCCGCGGCTTCCGGCGCGACCTCCTGCTCGGGCACCGGGGGCGGCGGCAAGGGCTGCGTTTCGACGGACCTGCTCGCCTCGCGGCGCGGCTGCGCTGCTTCCTGCGCGTCCTCGGCAGCCTCGATGCTCACGACGCTGACGAATTCATCCTTCTTGTCCGGCTCCGTCTCGGCTCCCCACAAAAGGAGCAGGAACAGCATCAGCGCGGCGATCGCCACCGCCAGGCTTATGGCAAGCGTGCGGCGGCCCAATCCGATATTGAGCTGATCGACATAGGGGGTGGCGGGCGCAGTGCTCAGCTGAGGCAATCTTTGTGGCGGCGTCCGCTGGTCAACGTACCCCGGTGAACTGCGCGGGGAGATAGGCGGGCGCCCGGCCTTTGACAAGCGCGAGCGCCATCGGGCGAAATGTGCCGCGTGCCGGGCGCGCGCCTTCATCGCGGCCAAGCTGCACCACAGCTGCGACCGAGCGTGATAGCTACCACGCCCATCGTCTGCTATGCGAACGAACGCTTGTTGGCGGGTCGATCCGCCAGGGGGATCGGATGAAGATATGGATCGTTCTCGCAGCCTTGGCCTGCATGGTCCCGACGGCCGGCGCAGCCTATCAGGCGCGTGAAAGCCTGGCGGGGGGCAATTCCTATTTCAGCCAATGCGTGTCCGGCGCGAAAAAAGACGAAAGCGTCTGCCTCGGATATTTCATGGGCATCTCCGACGCGCCGGTCATGAACTCCGAAAAATCGCGGGACGAAGCCGTTTACTGCCTGCCGCTGGGACGGACCTACGAGCAGAATCGCGAGGTGTTCCACAAATATCTGCGCGACAATCCGCAGGTCAGAAACCTGTCCACGCACCTGCAGTTCATGCTCGCGATGAACGCATCTTTTCCCTGCAGCAAGTCGCCGAAACTCTCGGTCGATCCCGAAACCGGCGGCGTCTATTTTGCGGTGGCACAGCCGCAGGGCTGACGAACCGGACCGCCGGCTTCCCCCTCGTCAGAGCAGGAAAATCATCGTCGCGGTGAAAAACACCGCAAAACTCTCCAGGAACAGCCGCAAATCACCGTCGCCCGAAAAGATCGGGCGCGGAGTCCGCTGCGCGCGCAGCGTGTTGCGCAACTCTTCCTGCCAGTCGTCGGGCATGGTCAGCCGCGCGATAGCCACTTGCCGGGCGCCATGCGCGCGGATGCGGCCGCGAATGTCGATCTGTTCGTTCGAGTCCATGCACCCGAAGCTAGGACGTCGTTAACGAGTCGGTAAGGTTAAAAAAGAGTTAACGCGCGGACGTCCCGGCGCGGGACGTTCCGGGCGGTGCGGGTTAACGCGGAATCGGACGCACCCGCACCCTTCGGCCATCCTTGGCGCCCGTCTGAAACGGCTTGCAGCGCGCAGGCTTCATGCGCGGCCCGAGGCACAGGCGCACCTCTTTCAGCCATCCGTCGCGATCCGCCGAAATCGCAAGCATCGGTGCGGTTACACCCGGGTTCTTCGCGGCAAAGGCTCTGCGGATGCTCCCCGCGGTCTGCGGCCCGCTTGCCAGCGCCTGCATGTCGGGAAAGCGCACCGCGCGGAACAGGATGTCGGCGGAGCGGAAATAGGCGGCCGGGTTCGGGCTCATGCAGGTGCCATGCTTCGCCCATTCATGCTGGAGCAGCTGCGCCGACGGCGTCATGCACAGATGTTGCTTCAACACGGGCTGCGGGACGATCTTCGCCGGGCGGCACCATTGCGGATAATCGGGACTGTCGGTTTCGGGCCACAGCCCGTGGAGCACCCAGCCGAAACGGCCATTCTCGCCCGAACATTGGAAACGGTCGCGTGTATCCTTGGGGTTACGCACCCCCGCGCAATGCTGCGGCGACCAGCTCATGGCTAACAGATATCCGGTAATTGCGGGCCGCCGCACCGGCTCGCCGCGGCGCGGCTGCTCGAGCCGCGGCACTGGGATGCGGTCGGGTGTGCGGCAGGCAAGCGCCTGCGCCTCGGCGGTGGCGGGCGCGAGCAGCAATCCGATCGCCGCGACGCTAGACCAGCGCAAAATCGAGCCCGATATCGGCCGCGGGCGCCGACTGGGTCAGCCGCCCGACCGACACATAGGTCACCCCCGTCTCGCCGATCGCGCGGATCGTGTCGAGCCGTACCCCGCCCGACGCCTCGGTCGGAACCTTGCCATCGACCAGCGCGACGCATTTGCGCAATTCGTCGGTGGTCATGTTGTCGAGCAACAGGTGCGTCGCCCCTGCGCCGAGTGCAGGTTCGACCTGCTCGATCCGGTCGACCTCGACGATGATGCGTTCGATGCCTGCCGCAACGGCGCGGCGCACCGCTTCCTCGACCGAGCCCGCGACCGCGACATGATTGTCCTTGATCATCGCGGCGTCCCACAGGCCCATGCGATGGTTCGTCGCGCCGCCCATCCGCGTCGCATATTTTTCGAGCACGCGCAGGCCCGGAATCGTCTTGCGCGTATCGAGCAGCGTCGCGCCCGTGCCCGCGAGCGCATCGACATAGTGGCGCGTCATCGTCGCGATGCCCGACAGATGCTGCACCGTGTTCAGCGCCGACCGCTCGGCGGTCAGCATCGCGCGCGCATTGCCCGACAGGCGCATCAGGTCGCTCCCCGCGGCCACTTTCGCGCCCTCCTCGACCAATATTTCGATCTCCATGGCAGGTTCGAGTGCGCGGAAGAAAACTTCGGCGATCGGCAAACCCGCCACGATGATCGCATCGCGGCTGTCCATCGTCCCGCCAAAGCGCGCGTCGGCGGGAATCGTCGCCATCGACGTGATGTCGCCCCCCGCCCCCAGATCCTCGGCCAGAGTGGCGCGGACAAAGGCGTCGAGGTCGAAACCGGGGAGCTCAAATTGGGTCATGCCTCCCGCGATAAACCGCCGCCGCGGCAAATCAACTTGACGTTTACGTAAACTAACGCTGACATGCACGTTACGTGGCAACTTAGCCAACATCGGAGAGGCCCATGCAATCCCCCATCTGCACGATGCTCGGCATCGAATTCCCCCTGCTCGCCTTCTCGCACTGCCGCGACGTCGTCGTCGCGGTGTCGAAAGCCGGCGGCATGGGCGTCTTCGGCGCCGCCTCGCTCCCGCCCGAACGGCTTGAGGAAGAACTCGCCTGGATCGACGCGCATATCGGCGGCAAACCCTATGGGGTCGATCTGATCGTCCCCAACAGCTTTGCTGGAAAGGGGGAAAGCGGGAGCGAACTGCCGCCGATCCCGGCCGAACATAAAGCCTTCGTCGCCGACCTGCTCGGCAAGCACGGCGTCGACGACGGCAGCCACACGCTGCCTGCAACCGGTGGCGGACTGGGCGAGAATATGCGCGAGGAAGGCGCCGCGAAGCTTCTCGAGATCGCCTTTCGCCATCCGATCAAGCTGATCGCCAACGCGCTCGGCGTGCCGCCCCCGCTGATGCTCGAGCTTGGCAAGCGCCACGGCGTCCCCGTCGCCGCCCTCGTCGGAACCCGCGATCACGCGCTCGCGCAGGTCCGCGCAGGCGTCGATATCCTCGTCGTCGCCGGCGGCGAGGCCGGCGGCCATTGCGGCGAGGTCGCAACGATGGTGCTCGTCCCCGAGGTCGCAGCGGCGGTCGAAGCCGTCGGCGCCCATACGCCGATCCTTGCAGCGGGCGGCATCGTCACCGGGCGGCAGATGGCGGCGGCGATGGCGATGGGCGCACATGGCGCATGGACCGGCTCGGTCTGGCTCACCACCGCCGAAGCCGAAACCAATCCGGTCGTGAAGGAAAAGATGCTCGCCGCCTCGTCGCGTGACACCGTGCGTTCGAAGAGCCGCACCGGCAAGCCGTCGCGCCAGCTGCGCTCGCCCTGGACCGACGCGTGGGAAGCGGAAGGCGCACCGAAACCGCTGCCTATGCCGCTTCAGTCGCTGGTCAGCGAACCGGCGCTGCGCAAGGTCGACAAGCTATCCGAAGGCGGCCACGAAGGCGCTCGGACACTCGCAACCTATTGGGTGGGCCAGGGCGTCGGCCTGATGAACGAAGCGATGGGCGCCGGCCAGGTGGTTCAGGAGTTCAAGGAAGACTGGATCGCCGCCTGCGACCGACTCAACGGCTTCATCGGGGATTGATCGGTCTCGATCCTCCCTGTCGCGCAGCGATGGGGAGGTGGCAGCCCGAAGGGCTGACGGAGGGGCTGAGCGGAGCGCTGACTACGCTCGCGGTCCCTCCACCATGCTTCGCATGGTCCCCCCTCCCCATGCCTGCGGCACGGGGAGGATTTGACAGGT
>JACDQN010000411.1 GCA_015657575.1 Sphingopyxis sp. | reverse complement strand
CGGTCCCCCTCCCCATCGCTTCGCGACAGGGAGGATTTCAACTACTTGGCCCGCACATCCTTGCCGATCGCATCGAGCAGCCCGTTCGCAAAGCCCGCTTCGCGCGTATCGAAGAACGCCTTCGCCACATCGACATATTCGCTGACCACCGCGCCCACCGGCACGTCGCCGCGCGCCAGCAGCTCATAGGTGCCGGCGCGCAGGATCGCCTTCATCGTGCGGTCGAGGCGGTCCATCGTCCAGCCGCTCGCAAGCCGCGCGACGATCGCCGCGTCGATCTCTTCGCTGCGCGCGAGCACGCCCTTCACGATATCGTCGAAGAAGGGGACGTCGGCATCGGCATATTCGGCGTCTTCGATGATCGCGCCGATGCGGTGCTGGTGAAATTCGTGGATCAGCTGCGCGACCGGGGTCGCCTCCATCTCGTGCTGATAGAGCGCTTGCACGGCGGCAAGGCGGGCGGCGGAACGGGATTGGGTGCGTTTGTTCATGGCTTTTTCTACTTCAGACGATTCTGGACGCTGAGCGCATGGGCGGGAAGCCCCTCGGCACCCGCAAGTGCGACCGCCGCGGGACCGATAGCCGCGAGGCTCGCTTCGTCGAGCGCGAGGAAGCTGGTGCGCTTCATGAAGTCGGTGACCGACAGCCCGCTCGAAAAGCGTGCGCGGCGTCCGGTGGGGAGGACGTGGTTGGGACCCGCGACATAGTCGCCTATCGCTTCGGGCGTCTGGCGGCCGAGGAAGACCGAGCCCGCATGGCGTACTTTGGCGAAGAGCGCGTCGGCCTCGACAGGATCGACCGCGAGTTCGAGATGTTCGGGCGCGAGCCGGTCGCACAGCGGGATCGCATCGGCCAGCGTCGGCACGACGATCACCGCGCCATTGTCGGCCCAGCTTTCCCGCATCGTTGCGGCGGTGCCGAGCGTCGGAATGACATCCGCAACCGCAGCGGCCACTGCATCGGCGAAATCGCCATCGTCGGTGAACAGGATCGACTGGCTCGTCGGGTCATGTTCGGCCTGGCTCAAAAGGTCGGCGGCAATGACGTGCGGGGCGTTCCTGTTGTCGGCAACGACGACGATCTCGCTCGGCCCCGCGACCATGTCGATCCCGACGACGCCGTAGAGCTGGCGCTTCGCCTCGGCGACCCATGCGTTGCCCGGCCCTGTCACCACATCGACCGGCGCAATGCGGCTGGTGCCATAGGCGAGTGCGGCAACCGCCTGCGCCCCGCCGACGCGCCATATCTCATCGACCCCGCCGATATGCGCCGCAGCCATGACGACCGGATTGACCTCGCCGCCCGGCGTCGGGGTCATCATAACGATGCGCCCGACCCCAGCGACCTTCGCGGGCAGGATGTTCATCAGCACCGAGGACGGATAGGCCGCGCGACCACCCGGGACGTAGACCCCCGCCGCGTCGACCGCATTCCATCGCGCGCCGAGCCGCACGCCCGACGTGTCGCGATAGTCCCGGTCTTCGGGAAGCTGCGCGGCGTGGTAGGCGCGGATTCGCGCGGCTGCGAGATCGAGCGCCTCGCGGAGTTCGGGCGCGAGCGCGGCATAGGCGGCGGCGCATTCCTCCTTCGATATGCTCCACCCGCTCGCATCGAGGTCGAAGCGGTCGAACTTCGCCGTATAGTCCGCGAGCGCGGCGTCGCCCTCGGCCTTCACGCGCGCAACGATTGCGGCGACGTCGGCCGACACGTCGGACGCGCTCTCGCGCCGATCATCGACCAGCGCGTCGAACTCGGCCGCGAAGCCGGGTTCGGAGGCGTCAAGCCGCCGCATCGGCCGCCGCCTCGCGGAATTTCTCGACCAGCGCGGGCACCTCGGCCGAACGCAGCTTGAACGCCGCGCGGTTGACGATCAGCCGCGCCGACACCTCGCTGATGATCTTCTGCTCGGCGAGCGCATTTTCGACGAGCGTGCGGCCGGTCGAGACGAGATCGACGATGTGCGACGCGAGGCCGAGCTTGGGCGCGATTTCCATCGCGCCGTTCAGTTTGATGCACTCGGCCTGGATGCCCTGCGCCTCGAACCAGCGGCGCGTCGTCGAGGGATATTTGGTCGCCACGCGGATGTGGCTTTCGCCGATCCCCGGCGGCGCGCTGCCCTCCGGCCCGGCGAGCGACAGACGGCAATGACCGATGCCGAGGTCGACCGGGGCATAGAGCTCCGAATAGTCGAACTCATCGACGACATCCGAGCCGACGATCCCAAGCTGCGCCGCACCATGCGCGACGAAGGTCGCGACATCGAATGCCCGCACGCGGATCAGCGAGATATGCGGCTGGTTCGTCGCGAAGACCAGCGCCCGGCTCTTCTTGTCGAAGAAGTCCGCCGCCGGCTCGATGCCGACACGTGCCAGCAGCGGCAGCGCCTCGTCGAGGATCCGTCCTTTCGGGATGGCAAAGATGATCGGTTCGGGCATAAACGCCGTGCCCATAAGCGGCGGCGGGAGAAAGGGCAATGAGCGAGCGCTACGAAAAGGTGGACATGGGCGAGACCGGTCCCAAGGCGATCCGTACCGCTTTCGCCAATCAGGTCGCCTATTGCCGCGCCAATGATGCGCCGATCACCGCGCGCGTCGTCGCCGCGCTTGCCGCGCTTCTCGACAAGCCCGCGACCGAATTTGCTCGCCGCATCGCCGCGTGGGAGGGCGCGCCGCTCGCCGACGCCCTGCCGCTGCGCGCTGCCGGCGGCATCCATGCGCTTCATCTTGCCGGCACCGCCCCCGACCTGGCCCCCATCTATGCCGATGCCGAGGGAATCAACGACGCCGCGATCGTCGCCGCGGTCGTCAACCGCCACGAAGCCGCGCTGCTGCCCTGGCTCGACGGCCCGCCGCAGACGAACGAGGCCGGGCGCTCGGCAAATTTCATCGCCGCGATGCTCTGGCTGGTCGAGCAGGGATTGCCGCCGCTATTCGACTGCATCGAGATCGGATCGAGCGCGGGGATCAACCTGATGCTCGACCGCTATCATTACGACCTCGGCGGCGTACAGGTCGGGCCGCATCCCGGCGTCATGGCCTTCGCTCCCGAATGGCGCGGCCCTCATCCGCCGCAGCACGGCATCGGCTTTGCCGGGCTGCGCGGCTGCGACGTCGCACCCGTCGATCTGACCGATCCGGCGCAGGCGCTGCGGCTCAAGGCTTATATCTGGCCCGAGCATCACGTCCGCTTCGCGCGCATGGAAGCGGCGATCGAAGCCGCAAGGCAGGAGGCGCCGACGCTCGTCCGCGCCAATGCCGCCGATTTCGTCGAGGCCGAACTCGCGCGGCCGCAGGCGGCGGGGACGACGCGCGTGCTGATGCATTCGATCGTCTGGCAATATGTGCCCGCCGACCAGCAGGCGCGGGTCACCGCGGCGATGGACGCCGCCGGCGCACTCGCCACCGCCGAGCGCCCGCTCGCGTGGATCGCGCTCGAGGCGAACCGGACGTTGCATCATCACGAACTGGTCGTGCGCCATTGGCCCGGGGGCGAAACCCCGCACAAACTCGCCCATTCGCACGCGCATGGCGCATGGGTGGAATGGCTGGGGTAGCGATCGGTCCGGTTTAGGGGTGGGGAGCGGACCTTTCCCTGTTCCAAAGTTCAGGGAAGTTCAGCCTTGTGGAGCGTGCGGTTTGGGCCGG
>JACDQN010000410.1 GCA_015657575.1 Sphingopyxis sp. | reverse complement strand
GGCGCGACCGAAGATCGACACCGACACCTTGACGTCGCGCCTTTTCGAAATCGAGTTCCTCGACCAGCCCGTTGAAGCTGGCGAAGGGGCCGTCGAGCACCTTGACCTGGTCGCCGATTTCGTAATCGACGCGAATTTCCTGCTTCGGACGCGCGGCGGCTTCTTCCTTGCTGTTCAGGATGCGCGCCGCCTCGGCTTCGCTGATCGCCTGCGGCTTGCCCGACGAACCGAGGAAGCCCGTGACCTTCGGGGTGTTCTTGACGAGGTGATAGACGTCGTCGGTCATCGTCAGCTTGGCGAGGACGTAACCGGGGAAGAATTTGCGTTCGGCCTGCACCTTCTTGCCGCGCTTGACCTCGGTCACCGTTTCGACCGGAACCTCGACCGCCTCGACGAGCTGGGTCAGGCCCATGCGTTCAGCCTCGGCGATCACCGAATCGCGGACCTTGTTCTCGAAACCCGAATAGGCGTGAATGATGTACCAGCGCGCCATGTGTCTGCCGTCCTGTTCCTGTAGTCGCGCGATCAGCGCGCGAGCGACGTCAGCCAGCTGACGATCGCGTTGAAAACCGTGTCGACGCCGAGGAAGAAGAGCGAGAGGATCGTCGTCATGATCAGCACCATGATCGTCGTCTGCATCGTTTCGCGGCCGGTCGGCCACACGATCTTGCCGGCTTCGGCGCGTACCTGACGGATAAATTCCCCCGGGCTGGTCTTGGCCATGTCGATCGTCCTGTCCTCGAAAGCGTCAATGATATCGGGCCAGATGGGTTGCCGCCCCCGGCGCGTCAAGCGCGCTTTGGGCAATAGTCCGCCCACCCTCCCCGAGCATGTCGGCGAAAGGCGGAAGGAAAACGGCGCATCTGTCCGAATGGAGCGGCCTTTAAACGCGCCCATCCCCGTTGGCAAGCAATTGCAGCACCGGCGCGCCTCAGGCGGGCGACGCGATTTTCAGGAGGATATTTTCAGGAGCACAAGGCCGCCGACGATCAGCGCCGCCGCCAGGATGCGCATCGCGCTCGCCGGCTCGCCGAGCAGGAGGATGCCGACGACGAAGGCCCCGACCGCGCCGATTCCGGTCCAGATCATATAAGCGGTGCCGAGCGGCAGCGATTTCATCGACAGCGACAGCAAGACGAAGCTCGCCGCCATGGCGACCAGCGTTACGGCGGTCGGCCATGGGCGGCTGAAGCCGTCGGACAGCTTCATCGCATAGGCCCAGACGATCTCGAGCACGCCGGCGATCAACAGATAAATCCAGGCCAAGGCAGCCTCCTTCCGAAAGACCGCCGGGCCGTCCCGGACTTGAAAGCTGCGGCGCGGCAGCCGAGGACGTGGCCTCTTGCGCGCATGATAGCCCAAAAGCGGCGGCGGGCCATCCGTTTGCGCGAGAATTCGTCGCGATCGATGGAACGCAGTTTTCAGCGCTGCGCGAGCGATTCGAAAAAGGCGAAGGTGCGCGCAAGCGCGCGCAGATTGGCTCCGCGCGTCGCGTCGGGTGCATCGCCCATAAGCCCGTGGTCGACGCCGGGAATCAGCAGCAATTCCGCGCGGCCGCCCGCCGCGCGGAGCGCCGCCGCCATCGCTTCGGACTGCGATGCGGAGACGGTGTCGTCGCTGGTGCCGTGGATGAGCAGCATGGGCGGCGGATTCTGTCCGACGCGGTAAAGCGGGCTCGCGGCGCGGGCGACATCGCGGCAAACAGCAGGATCGCAGCCGAGCAGACCGGCGACATTGACGGCGGGTGTCTGTTCGAGGTCGAAGACGCCGTACCAGAGCGCCGCGCCCTGGACGCAATCGCCGATGGCCGGCGCCTTGCTGTCCTTGAGCGCCGCAATCTCGCGCCGTTCGAGCCGCCCGGTCGATGGCCGAGGCTCATATTCGGGGGCGCCGCAGGTGAGCGCGGCCAGCGCAGCGAGATGCCCGCCCGCCGAGCCGCCCCACAGATAGACGCGCGATGCATCGACCCCCAAAGCATCGGACTGCTGGCGAAGATGACGGATCGCGGCTTTCACATCCTGAATCTGCGCGGGGAAGCGCGCCTCGCTGCTGAGGCGGTAATCGACCGACGCGACCACGAAACCGCGCGCGGCGAGCGAGGCGAGGACCGCTGGCCAGTTCGCATAGGCGCCCGACGTTCGCGCGTCGCCGCGGCTCCACCCGCCGCCATGCACCCACAGCACCGCGGGGCGGGCACGGCTGCGATCGCGCGGCGCGTAGATGTCCATGCGGATCGGGCGAAAGCCGTCGAGGTTCGATATTTCGACCTGGGGATATGCGACGACATCGTCCGCGAAGCCGATTTCGGGCTGGGGAAACACGTCCTCGCGGACGGTGCGGGCGGCGATATCGGCCTCGACGGCGGTCTGTGACGTCGCCGTCGCGCAGCCCGACAGCAATGCGAGCAGCGCGAGCCGGACGATCTTCATGCCACACCCTCCCCCACACCGGCGCCGAGCCGCTGAAGCAGCGCGGGCAGCATGCCGCCGCGCGCGATGATATCGCATTCGGCAGCGGTGTCGGCAGCGAGAGTGGCCGTCACCTCGCGCACCACGCCGCGGTCCTCGATCGTCAGCCCAATTGCCGCACCGGGCGCAAGCGGCATCGCGGCGGGGAAGCGGATCAGCGCAGCGCTCGACAGCGTACGCAGCGCCGCGGCGTCCTCGGGCCCCACGGTGAGCGGCAGGATCGCCATGTTGACGAGATTGCTGCGGTGGATGCGCTCGAAGCTCGAGGCGATCACCGCGCGGACGCCGAGCAGCGCCGGCCCTTCGCCGCCCAGTCGCGCGACGAGCCGGTGCCATAGCGCTCGCCCGCGATGATGACGAGCGGCGTGGCCTCGACGGCGTAAAGCTCCGCCGCGTCCCACAAGGTCATTTCCTCGCCGCTGGGCGCATGGACCGTCCTGCCGGGTGCGATGCCGGGGCGGAGCAGATTGTCGACCGACGGGTTGGTGTAGAGCCCGCGGACCATCGCCTCCCAATTGCCGCGGCGGGCGGCAAAGACGTTGAGATCGCCCGGCGTCTCGCCGCGCTCGATCAGATAGCGCGCCGCAGGCGTTCCCGCGGGGATCGCACCGGCCGGCGAGACATGGTCGGTGGTGATGTCATCGCCGAGCACGAGGATCGGTCGCGCGGTCGCGCCATCGAGCGGCGCGCCCGCGCCTGCACGGACGAAGGGCGGCGGACGGACATAGGTCGAGGCCGGGTTCCACGGGAACAGCATTGTGTCGGGCGCGTCGAGCGCCGCCCATTCGGCATTCGCCTCGGCCGCGTCGTAGCGCCGCTGCACGTCATCGGGGGCGCGGGCGCCGGCGAGCAGTGCGTCGACCTCGGCGGCGTCGGGCCAGATATCGGCCAGCGTCACCGCGGTTCCGTCGGCGCGATGCCCGATCGGATCGCGTTCGATGTCGCGCGCCGCGTCGCCCGCGAGCGCGAAGGCGATCACCATCGGCGGCGACAGGAGGAAGCTTTCGCGTACCTCGGGATGGACACGGCCGGGGAAGTTGCGGTTGCCCGACAGGACGGCGACCGGCACCACCCCGCCCGCGACGGCATCGGCCATGCGCGGCGCCAGCGGACCCGAATTGCCGATGCAGGTGGTGCAGCCGACACCCACTATGGCAAAGCCGAGCGCTTCGAGCGGTTCCATCAGCCCGGCGCGCCGCAGCAGCGCATCGGCGGCGGGCGACCCCGGCGCGAGCGAGGTTTTCACCCAGCCCGGCACCGCCAGCCCCGCCGCGACCGCATTGCGCGCGAGCAGTCCCGCCGCGACGAGCATGCGCGGGTCGCTGGTGTTGGTGCAGCTGGTGATCGCCGCGATCGCAACCGCACCCGCCGGCACGTCACCCGCCGCAACGCCCGCGGTGATGAACGCCGCCGTCTCTCCGGCGCCTCGCCAATCCTGCGGACGCGACGGTCCCGCTGCGCCGCGTGCGACGCCCGAAAGCTCGATCGTCAGCACCTCGGCATAATCGGGCTCGGCGGCGGGATCGAACCACAGCCCCTGCTTGCGGCAATATTGCTCGACCAGCGCCGCAGCCTCGGGCGGGCGGCCCGTTTCGAGCAGATAGGCGATGGTGCGCGCGTCGACCGGAAAGAAGCCCGTCGTCGCGCCATATTCGGGCGCCATATTGGCGACCGCGGCGCGGGTATCGGCCGAGAGCGTCGCGACGCCGGGCCCGAAAAATTCGACGAAGCGCCCCGCCACGCCGTGCGCGCGCAGTCTTTGCGTGACGACCAGCGCCAGATCGGCGGCGAAGACGTCGCGCGGCAGCTCGCCCGTCAGCCGCACCCCGACGACTTCGGGGATGCGCAGCGTCACCGGAAGCCCCAGCATCGCCGCCTCGGCCTCCAGCCCGCCGACGCCCCAGCCGAGCACACCGATGCCGTTCACCATCGGCGTATGGCTGTCGGTTCCGATCAGCGTGTCGGGCACCGCCCAGTCCTCACCGTCGCGGCGGTCGATGCGCACGATGCTCGCCAGCCGCTCGAGGTTCAGCGTGTGCATGATCCCGGTACCCGGCGGGTGGACGGTCAGTTTCTCGAATGCGCCGCTGGCCCATTTCATCAGCTGCAGCCGCTCGGCATTGCGCTCGCGCTCGCGCTGCATGTTGAGCGCAGCGGCGTCGGCGCGCGCGTAAAATCGACCGCGAGCGAATGGTCGGTCGATACGTCGACCGGCACGACGGGGTCGATGCGCGCGGGATCGCCGCCACCCGCCGCAAGCACGTCGCGCGCCGCGGCCAGATCGACGAGCGCGGGGACGCAGGTCGTATCGTGCATCATGATCCGGCCGGGATGAAAGGGCAGCTCGACATCTTTCCGCCCCTCGCCGATCCAAGCCGCGAAGGCCGCCGCGCCGTCGGCACCGCCCGCGCGCAGCAGATTCTCGGCAACCAGCCGGTGGATGACCGGCATCGCCGCGAGCCTTGCGCCCAAAAGTCCGGGAAGGTCGGTGATGCGGAGCCGCTGCCCCGCCGCATCGAGAATCATGATCGCGCCTCGTCGGTTGCCCGATGTCAGCTGGGTCGATCTATGGATTTTGTCAATGCAAAATGCAATTATTCGACAAGACCGACCTTTGCGTCGAGCGCTTGGCCGATATGGCGGCGCAGAAAGTCGGCGGCGAGCAGCATGTCGCCGCGTTCGATCAGGTCGAGCAGCGCCAGATGCTCGCGGCATTGCTGGTCGAGCCGGGCGCGATCGGCGATGGCGCGAAATTCGATCAACCGGCGCAGGCGGTTTACGCGCTTGATCGCGTCCAGGAAAAAGCGATTGCCCGACCAGGCGACGAGCGTTTCGTGCAGGCCGGCGTTGATCTTGTAGAGCCCCGCGCGCGACAGCGTGGCGATCCCGCCGTCGAGCAGCCGCTGCTGTCCGGCGCGCAATTCTTCCAACTCTGCTGGAACGAAGCGATATCCCGGTTGCAGCAGCGCCTCGATCTCGATCGTCACGCGGAACCGGTAGGCCTGCTCATAGGCTTCGGCGGTATGCAGCGTGGCAAGAAACAGCCAACCATGGCCGGGGAGCCGTTCGACCCAGCCCTCCTCGGCGATCTGCGCCAGCACGCGCTGCAACCGCACGCGCGTCACGTCGAAGCGCCGCATCATTTCATTTTCGCTCGCGCGGTCGGGCAACGCGCCCGACAAGCGCGCCTCGACGATCGCGGCATAGAGCGGATCGTCGCCCTGCCCTGCCTCCACGGCCGTATCGGGCGCCTGCCGGACGAAGAAGCCGCGGTTTGCGCGCGCCTCGACGACGCCCGCCGCGGCCAGTGCCTTCAGCGCCGCGGTTACCGGCGCGCGCGACACGCGGAAGCGGTCGGCAAGCGCCTGCGCGGCCAGATGCTCGCCCTCGGCCAGCCCCTCGGTACGGATATGATCGGCGATCTGGCGCGCGATCCGGTCTGCCAAGCGTTCACTCATGCTGAAGACTTGAATCGACAAAATGCAATTTTCAAGCAAAAACGGCGCGCCGTGTCAGCGGCATGACAGCCAAGGGGTTCAACAGACTCGCATGACCCGCATCCTCACACTGCCCGGCGACGGCATCGGCCCCGAAATCACCGAATCGACGCTCGCCACGCCCGCGCCGCCGCCGGCGACGCGATCCGCTTCGAAACGATGGACATCGGGCACTATAGCCTGGCGGCCGAGGGCAGCACGCTGCCCGATGCGGTGCTCGATGCCATTCCGAACGTAGACGGCGTGATTCTGGGGCCGGTTTCGCATTACGACTATCCCGCGGGCCAGCCCAATCCTTCGGCGAAGCTGCGCACGCACTTCAACCTGTTCGCGAACATCCGGCCGTGCCGTGCGCGCGAAGGCCTGTCGATCCTGCGGAAGCCCATGGACCTCGTCATCGTGCGAGAGAATACAGAAGGCTTTTACGCCGACCGGTCGATGCACATGGGCCCGGGCGAGTTCATGCCCGATCCCGAAAGCGCCTTTGCGATCCGCAAGATCACCGCGCCCGCGGTGCGCCGCGTCGCGCGCGCCGCTTTCGAACTTGCCGCCGAGCGGCGGCGCAAGGTGACCGCGGTGCACAAGGCGAATGTGCTCAAGCTGACCGACGGGCTGTTCCTGCGCGAAGTGCGCGCGGTGGCGGCGGACTTTCCCGACGTGACGCTCGACGAGGTGATCGTCGATGCCGCGGCGGCGCTGCTGATCCGCAATCCCGATCGCTTCGACGTCATCGTCACGACCAACATGTTCGGAGATATCCTCTCCGACGAAGCTTCGGAACTCAGCGGCAGCCTGGGGCTCGGCGGATCGATCAACGCGAGCGACGATATCTGCGTCGCACAGGCACAGCATGGCTCGGCCCCCGACATCGCAGGTCAAGGCATCGCCAATCCGACCTCGCTGATCCTGTCGGCGGCGATGCTGTTCGACTGGCTTGCCCGCAAGCGCGGCGATGCGGCGCTGGCCGACGTCGCGCGGCGGATCGAGGCGGCGGTCGAGGCCGCATTGGCGAACCCGGCAACGCGGACCCGCGACATCGGCGGTCCGCTCGACACGCGCGGCTTCACCGACGCGGTGATCGCGGCGCTATGATCGCATCGATCGATCCGGCGACCGGCGAGGCGCTCGCGCGCTTCGACACGCATTCCCCCGCCGAAATCGACGCGCTGCTCGCAGGCGCCGCCCGCGCGCAGGCGGCATGGCGCTGGCGTCCCACCGAAGAACGCGCCGGCCAGCTGCCGCGGCTTGCAGCGCTGCTGCGCGCGGAGAAGGACGCGCTGGCCGCGCTGATCACCACCGAAATGGGCAAGCCGATCGGCGAGGCGCTGGCCGAGGTCGAGAAATGCGCGCTCAACTGCGACTATTATGCCGAGCATGCGCCCGCGATGCTCGCCGATGCGCCGGTCGCTGCGGCGCCGGGCGCGACGCTGGTCTTCGAACCGCTCGGCGTAATCCTGGCGATCATGCCGTGGAATTATCCGCTGTGGCAGGTCGTACGCTTCCTCGCCCCCGCGCTCGCCGCAGGCAACGGCGCGATCCTGAAGCATGCTGCGAACGTCCCGCAATCGGCGCTTGCGCTCGAACGGCTGGTGCGCGAGGCCGGCTTTCCCGAGGGGCTTTTCGCGAACCTGTTCGTCGAGCCCGCGGATGTTGCAGCCGTCATCGCCGACCCGCGCATCGCGGGTGTGACGTTGACCGGATCGACCGAGGTCGGCGCGATCGTCGCCGGACAGGCGGGCGCCGCACTCAAGAAGCAGGTGCTCGAACTCGGCGGGTCCGATCCGTTCGTCGTACTGCAGGACGCCGATCTCGACCGCGCGGCGCAGGTCGCGGTGACCGCGCGCTTCACCAACGCCGGGCAAAGCTGCGTCAACGCGAAGCGCTTCATCGTCGAGGCGCGTGTGGCCGATGCCTTCGCCGAACGCTTTCTGGCCGGCATCGCCGCGCTCCGGCTCGGCAATCCGCGCGATGCCGCGACCACGCTCGGCCCGCTGGCGCGCGGCAATCTGCGCGCGGCGATCGACGATCAGGTCCGCCGCAGCGTCGCATCGGGCGCGCGGCTCTGCATCGGCGGCGCGCTGCCCGACGGTGCGGGCTTTTATTATCCCGCGACTTTGCTCGACCATGTCGCGCCCGGCATGGCGGCGTTCGACGAGGAGACCTTCGGCCCCGCCGCGGCGATCGTCCGCGCCGCCGACGCCGACGAGGCGATCGCGCTCGCCAACCGCACCAGCTTCGGGCTCGGCGCGTCGATCTGGACCGCCGATACCGACCGCGGGCGCGCACTCGCGCGGCGGATCGACGCGGGGGCGGTGTTCGTCAACGCGATGGTCGCATCGGACCCGCGCGTGCCGTTCGGCGGCATCAAACGCTCGGGCTATGGCCGCGAACTCGGCGAGGCGGGTATGAAGGAGTTCACCAATATGAAGACCATCCGCGTGGCGGACGCCGCATGAGCGCGCCGCAGATCCTCGTCCCCGCCGGGCTGCCGGTGAAGGATCGCGGCAATGGCGTGGTCACGACGCCGCTGGTGACCGCGGGCCGCGGTTCCCGGTCGATGCTCAACGGCATCACGCGCATCGCGCCGGGGGCGGCGGTGCCGCTGCACACCCACAATTGCGAGGAAAGCGTCGTCGTGATGTCGGGTCATGGCAAGGTGCATATCGACGGGGTCGAAACCCCCGTCGCGCCGGGCGTGACGAGCTGGATCCCGCCCGAAACTCCGCATTGTTTCCTGAACCTCGACGGGCGCGAGCCGCTGGTGATCTTCTGGACCTATGCCTCGATCGACGCGACGCGGACGGTGATCGCCACCGGCGTCACCACCCGCATCGACGAGGAATGATCAGGCGACGCCCTTGAGCGTCGCGAGTTGATCGACGACCCGGTCGGCCTCGATGCTGGCGACCGGGTAAGCGCAATAGTCGGCGGCATAGAAGGCGCTCGGGCGATGGTTGCCGGACTCTCCGATGCCGCCAAAGGGCATGTCCGACGAGGCGCCGGTGATCGCGCGATTGCGGTTCACGACGCCTGCGCGCACGCCGGTACGGAAACGCGCCCACAGCGCATCGTCGTCGCTGATCAATCCAGCGGACAGGCCGAAGCGCGTCGCATTGGCGGCGGCGAGCGCGGCGTCGAAATCGGCGACGCGGCGAACCTGCAGCACGGGCGCGAAAATCTCCTCGTCGGGGACGTCGAGCCCGGTCACGTCGAGGATCGCCGGCCGCACGAACGCCGCCGAACGCCCTTCGACCGCACCGAAAGCGCGGATCACCCGCGCGCCCAGCCCAACCAGGGTTTCGACCTGAACGGCGGCGCGTGCGGCGGCCGCCCCCGAGATCAGGGGACCCATGAAGGGCTCGGGAGTTTCATCCCATGCCCCGATCCGGAGCCGGTCGGCGAGCGCCGCAACGGCATCAACGATCGTCTCGCCCGCGGCACCCTCCGGAACGATCAGGCGCCGCGCGCATGAGCAGCGCTGGCCCGCCGTAATAAAGGCCGAGCCGACGACGATCGACGCGACGGCATCGGGATCGCCGTCCCAAGCGACGAGCGGATTGTTGCCGCCGAGTTCGAGCGCCATGATCACCGCCGGGCGGTCGGCGAACAGGCGGCGGAAATGCGCGCCGGCGCCTGCCGAGCCCGTGAAGAGCAGCCCGTCGATGTCCTGTGCGACCAGCGCCGCGCCGGTATCGCGCCCGCCTTGCAGCAGGATAGCGGCATGCTCTGGCACACCCGCAGCGTGCAGCGCATCGATCAGCAACTGGCCGACGAGCGGCGTTTCTTCCGACGGTTTGAAGACGATCATGTTCCCCGCCAGCAGCGCCGGTACGATATGGCCGTTGGGTAGATGGCCGGGGAAATTATAGGGGCCCAGCACCGCCATCACGCCGTGCGGACGATGCCGGAGGCGGGCGCGGCCGAAGGGCGTGGCGCTTTCGCGCTGCCCGGCACGCTCGGCCTGCGCGGCGATCGAGATCGCGACCTTACCGATCATCGACGCGACCTCGGTTCCGGCTTCCCACAAGGGCTTTCCGGTTTCGCGCGCGATCGCTTCGGCGATGGCCGCCTGCCGTTCCCCCAGCAGCTCGGCGTAGCGGCGGAGGATCGCGATCCGCGCGCCGACGGTCTTCGCGGCCCAGTCCGGAAAGGCTCCGCGCGCCGTAGAGACGGCGCGCGCGCAATCCTCGACCGACGCCGCCGCGCCTTCCCACAGCGTTTCACCGCTGGCGGGATCGATGGAAATGATCGTGTTTGGGGCGGTCATTGCATCCTCCGGAAAAGCCTTATGGCCGATCACTTATATGCAGATGACTCAGCAAGGAATGACGATTTCCACGAATTACAGGAGTAATTCGATACTCTATATTCTGCTTTGGAATGATCCGGGGCGGGTTGAACCCGCCCCGGACCGGCACCGGGATTAGAAGATTTTCGTCTCGATCGAGAATTTCACCGTCGACGGCGCCGCCTGCGACAGCAACAGGCCGCCCGTCGATGCCCAGTGGCGCTTGCCGGTGACATTTTCGGCGCTGATGCGGAAGGTCGTCTCGACACCCGCGATATCGGTCGCATAGCCGGCGCCCAGATCGAACAGCGTATGGCCCGGGATGAAGCCCTGGTTACGCGAGTTGATCGCACGGTTGCCGGTGTAATAAACCGCACCGTTGATGCTGAAGCCGGGCAGCATGTCGGAGAAGCGATATTCGGTGGCGAGCGAGAAGGTGCGCTTCGGCGCATTCTCGATGCGGTTGCCCACGATCGTCGGCGAAATCGTCGGCGTCAGGATCGTCGGCGAACCCGACGCATATTTCGCGTCGAGGAACAGCGCGCTGGCATAGACCGACCAGTCGTCGGTGACATTGCCGGTCGCGCTCAGTTCGACGCCCTTGTACGACGAGCGCCCATCCTTCACCCAGCGGTTCGCGCCGTTGATGACGGCCGAATCGCGCGTGATGTCGAAATAGGCGGCCTGGAAGAGGAAACCGCGCCACGGTTCCCACTTGATGCCACCTTCATATTGCGTCGAAGCGCTCGGCGGCAGCTGTTCGTTGGCGTTGACCGCGGTCGTCGCGCCGCCGGGGTCGATTCCAGACCCTCAATATAGGTGCCGTAGATGCTGACCGATTCCACCGGCTTGACCACGGCACCGAAGGACAGCGAGGTCGGCTTGGCGGCGAAGGTCTTCACGCCCGTATCGAGCCGCTTTTCCTGATAGTCAGAAATGCGAATCCCGCCGAGAACCTGGAGCCATTCGGTGATCTTCATGCGATCGAACAGGAACAGGCCCTTATCGGTAATCTCGGTCGGGTTGTTCTGGACCGGAAGCGGCTCGCCGAGCTGCGGAATCGCGTGCGGGTTGGTGATGCTCTGGCGGCAGGTCTGGCGCGTGGCGCCCGCCGGAACCGGCGTGGTCGGGAAACCGGCGCCCAGCAGCACGCCGGTCGCATTGTAGAAGCAGGTCTGTGCGGTGCTGGCCGACGAGCGGTTGGCGCGGATGTTGATCGAGCCGCCGATCAGCAGTTCATGTTCGATCCCGAAGGTGTCGATCGCACCGGCAATTTCGACGCGATAATTCTGGTTCTTGTACTTCGCGACCGGCTGATAGCTGATCGACAGCGGGAACTCGCCAACCGGGCCGGTCGCCGGGTTGGTGACCGGCGCATTGGGATCGATCGTGTTGAAGTGGCGTGCGCGCTCCAGCTGCGAAACGCCGGCGCTGGCGATGATTTCCCACGCCGGGCTGAACTTCCAGATCGCCTTGCCGAGCACGTTGGTCGCCTCGGTACGGTTATACGCCCAGTCGGGGCCGAAGTTGGTGCTGGGATCGATCAAATCCGGAATCCTGATCGCAGGATTGAGGTTGGTCGGCGTCGCCGCGGGGACCGAGATGAAGCGATAGATGCCCGGCTCGTTGACCTTCTTGTAGATATGTTCGCCGTCGAGCTGGATGGTCAGCGTGTCGGTCGGCTTGATGTCGAACGAACCGGCGAGCACCGTGCGGCGGCCGCGGTGGTTGTCGATGCCCGAGTCCGGGCGGTCGTAGACGCCGTTGATGCGGTAACCGAGGATGCCGGTCGTGCCGCCGAAGTCGACATGCACGCCCTTGCGGCCATGGCTGTTGCCGAACAGCTTGATCGCCAGCATCGGGTCGAGCGTCGGCCGCTTCATCGTCAGGTTGATGATGCCCGACGGCGTGGTGAAGCCGTAATAGAGCGCCGATGCGCCCTTCAGCGCTTCGACACGCTCCTTGTCCTCGAGCGGCAAGTCGGTGAGGTTGACGATCGGCAGCGTGCCGTTGAGGCGATAGTTGCCGCGGTTTCGACGTCGATGCCGCGGATCGCGAGGTTGTTATAAACGGTGGGTGCGGTTTGTGAGGTGGTGACGCCGGCGGTGTTGCGCAGCGCGTCGATCAGGCTGCTGGCCTGCTGCGTGTCGAGGACGTCGCGCGGGATGACGGCGATGGTCAGCGGCGTGTCGAGCTGTTTCGCGCCGCGGAAGCTGCCGACCTGCACGACTTCGGTGCCGGTCTTGTCCGCGGTGACGACGATCTCGTCGAGCACCGGGCCGTCGCGTTCCTCGGTATCAGCGGCCTGCGCAAAGCCGACGGACGGCATCGCCAGCGCGCTGAGCGCGGCACCGGCAAAAAGGATCGATCTGTGCGTATTAGTCATGATAAACTCCCTCCAAATTTTCCTGGACCCTAGGCTTGGGGAGACGATTTTCTTTTTTCCCCACAAAAACCCCCATAAATTGCATGTTTTCCTTTTCGTGTCTTGTGATCATTCCGCATCTAGTTATGATCGATAGTCATGAACGAGCACGCCCGCCGCCTGCTGCCGCCGATGGCGGCGCTCCACAGTTTCATGGCGGCCGCGCGCCATGACAGCTTCTCCAAGGCAGCCGAAGAGATCGGCCTGACGCAGAGCGCGGTGAGCCGTCAGATCGCGACGCTCGAAGAATGGCTGCAAATGTCGCTGTTCGACCGCAACGGGCGCCGGGTGCAGCTGAGCGCCGATGGGCGCGCCTATGCCGACGCGATCGGCCCGGCGCTCGCCGCTATCCGCGTCGCCACGGCGCGCGCGCTGGCCGAGCCTGCGGAGAGCGCGCTGCGCATCGCGACGTTGCCGACCTTCGGTATGCGCTGGCTGGCGCCGCGGCTGGGACAGCTGACGCGCGACATGCCCGATCTGGTGATCGAGTTCGCCGCGCGCACTCATGAATTCGACTTCGCCGAACAGAATTTCGACGCCGCGGTCCACTATGGTTTGCCGACCTGGCCGGGGGCCGAGCACGACCTGCTGTTTCGCGAACGCGCCATTCCGGTGATCGCGCCGCGTCTGCTGGCGGAGCATGGCGTCAAGGCGCCCGGCGACCTGCTGCACTTCCCGCTGCTCGCCCAGGCCGAGCGCCGCGATGCGTGGCGGCAGTGGCTGCACCATATGGGTGTGCCCGTCGACCGCATGATCGCCGGCCCGACCTTCGAGCATTTCCTGATGCTGGCGCAGGCCGCCGTGGCGGGCGCCGGCGTCGCGCTGCTGCCGAGCTTCATGATCGAGCCCGAGCTGGAATCGGGCGCGCTTGTGTGCCCATTCGACCAGGCGGTCGTCGGCGACGCCGCTTATTATCTCGTCTACCCGGCCGAACGGCTGAACAATGTCCGCTTCGCGCGCTTGCGCGAATGGATATTGGCCGAGGCGACGCAGCAGTGCTGATCGCCGCGCAGTCATGCGACAAGCTCCAGATCGAGCGGCGAGGCCCGGAGCGGCTCGCCGCGATGCGGCGCGAGCGCGCGCGCCGCATCGTCGCCCAGCGCGACGTCGCCGCCGCCCGGCTGCGCCGCGGCGACGGTGACGCGGAAGCGCGACAGATCGGTCGTACAGATCAGATGGTCGCGCACGCCCGCGGCGCTTGAAACGAGCGGAACGGGCGAACCCGTCCGCGAACGGCGGACGGTGGCGATCTGGTCGCGGTCGCAATGCACCTGCGGCCCGACGTCGAACACGTCGACATAGCCTTCGTAGCGGAACCCCTCGCGCTTCAGCAGCTTCATCGCGGGCGCCGAGGCATCGTGCGGGCGGCCGATGACCGCGCGCGCCGCCTCGGGCAGCAGCTCGATATAGATGGGATGTTTGGGCAGCAGTTCGGCGATGAAGTCGGAGCCACGAACCGCGCTCAGCTTGTCGGCGGTCGCGAAATCCATGTTGAAGAAGCGCGCGCCGACCGCGTTCCAGAACGGATTCTCGCCCTCGCCGTCCTGCCAGCCGCGCATTTCGGCCATCAGCAGCGGCGCGAACAGATCGGGCCGCGCGGCGACAAGCATATAACGGGCGCGGGCGAGCAGCGGCCCTGCCCCCGTGCCCTTCGCGCTCGGCCGCACCGCAAGCGTGCCGACCTCGGTCGTCCCGGTATAGTCGTTAGCCAGCGTCAGCATCTCGACGTCGCAGCTCGCGCCGACCGCCTGGCTGCGCTGCACGAGCCGGAGGCGCTTGTACGAAAAGAAGCCGTAGGGTGCGCCCACCGAGGGATAGAGCGCAGAGGTGCCGAGCAGGCGCCCGTCTTCATCTTCCAGCACCAGCAGATAATGGGCGTCGGCGCGGTCGATGCTGCCGGCGAAGCTCGCGACCGATCGCTCGACCTTGTCGGCCAGCGTCGTGCGATCAGCGGGCAGTGTCGTCATGCCGGGGCCGAGGCTTTCGGCCAGATCGACGAGCGCTTCGAGATCGCCGGTCTGAATGGGGCGGACGATGCGCATCATGCGGTTTCTGCCAGGGCGGGCGCCGATGCCGCGGGCTTGCGGCCACGCTTGCGCGACGTGCGCGAATACCAGAGCCACAGCCCGCTCGCCGACAGCCCCGCAAGCGATAGCCCGGCGATAACGGCGAGCATGCGCGTTGCCGTGCCGCCGAACATCCCGTTGTGGACCGTGATCAGCCAGTCGACGATTTCAGTCCCGACGGGCAGCGCTCCCGCGACATAATGGCCGACGTCGCTGCCGTCGTAGCGGTTGTAGTAGATCTGCTTCGTGCCCTCGGGGCGGATCGTCAGGTCGCTTTCAAGATGGACCGACGCGACGCGGCCGCCGTCCGAAAAGCGGATCTGGCGAAGCGCGGTCGCGCCATAGTCGGCGCGCGCCTTGGCGACGAGTGCGTCGAGCGGCACCATCGCCGCCCCCGGCTGCTCCGTCACTTTGGGCGACGGCTTGTCGGTGACCGCGGTGACGAGGCGCAGGCCGTCGCGGAACTCAGGCTTCCACACCATCAGCACGCCGGTCGTCGCCGATCCGACGAGTATGACCGCGATCAGCGCGCCGCCGGCGCGGTGCAGCGTCCGCCATTTGAGGTCGGCGCCGCGGTCGGTGATGACCTTCAACCCCTGCTTCAACCGCTTGCGGCCGGGCCACCAGACGATCGGCCCGGTGAGCGCAAGGAACAGCAAGCCCAGCCCCTCGATGCCCACGATCGTCTCGCCGATCGGACCCGCGAGCAGGCTGTCGTGCAGCAGGAACATCCATTCGCCGGGCCAGGCCGCGAGGCTGCCGTCGCGGACGATCCTCCCGCGATAGGGATCGACCGCGGTCACCCAGCGCGTCCCGTCCTTCGCGGTCAGCTTGAACAGTACCGCGCCGTCATCCCATGCGGAAAACTCGGCACGGCTGACCGGAACGCCTGGATGCCGGGCTTCGACCGCGTCCATCAGCGCCTGCACCGGCGCCCGTGTTGCGATCGGTTCGACCACCAATTCAGGATGGATCGCGCGCTCGATCTCGTCGCGGAAGACGAGCAAAGCGCCCGTGAGACCCTGCAGGGTCAGCAGCACCGCCAGCGTCAAGCCGACCCAGCGATGCAGTTTCAACAATTGCGGCTTGATCGTCTTCATTTCGCGCTCGCGTAGATTTTGACGAGGCGATGGAGGAACTGGCGCGCGTCGTAGAGCGACTTCACGCGCACGCGTTCGTTGAGCCCGTGAACCCCATTGCCGTCGGGATCGACGAAGATCGCCGACACCCCATAGGTGGGAATGCCCGCCGCCATCAGGAAGCGGCCGTCGGTCGCGCCAGTGCTGAGGTTCGGGATGACCGGAACGCCGGGCCACATTTCCGCGACCAGTTTCTCGATCGGTTTCATGATCTCCGGGGTCAGCGGCGGCGGCGGCGAAACCGGACCGGGTTCGTCGGTCAGCGCCACGTCGATGCGCGGGTCGGCGACGACCTCGACCAGCGCCTTGTGGATCGTGTCGACGCTCGTCCCCGGCAGGATGCGGCAGTTGACCGTCGCCTGCGCGCGCTGCGGCACCGCGTTCGGGGCGTGGCCGCCAGTCACCTGCGTATTGGTGCAGGTGGTACGGATCATCGCATTCCAGACGGGATCCGAATTGCTGAGCAGGTCGAGCGCGGCGGGATCGTCCTTGCCCGCGCCGACGATGCGCATCGCATCGCCCTGTTCGCCCGGATAGAGCGGCGCCGAGCGGGTGAAGAAGTTGCGCACCGCCTCCCCCGGCATCGCGGGAAAGCGATAATTGCCGGTGCGCGCGAGCGCTTCGGACAAACGGGTGATCGGATTGTCGGTGTGCGGCCGCGCGCTGTGGCCGCCGGGACCCGTCGTCGACAGCGTGAAATCCTGATAGATTTTCTCACCCGCCTGGACACCGAAGGTGCGCGGCGCGCCCCTGTCGTCGAGCCAGCCCTTGCCACCCTCGTTGATCGCAAAGCCCGCCTTCAGCGTCTGCGGTTCGGTCGCCAGCAGATATTCGACGCCGTCGAACACATGATCCGTCTCTTCGCCGCAGGTCAGCGCGATCTTGATCGTGCGGCGCGGTTTGAATTTCTCTTCGCGGTAGCGGATCAGCGAATCGACGAAAATCGCCGCCATCGACTTGTCGTCGATCGCCCCGCGCGCAAAGAAATAGCCATTTTCCTCGACCAGTTTGAACGGGTCGCGCTCCCAATCCTCGCGCTTCGCCTCGACCACGTCGATATGCGCGACGAGCAGGATGGCGGGCGCTTTGGGGTCGCTGCCCGGAATCTCGCCGACGAGATTGCCGAACTTGGGAAATTCGGAAGGGACCACGACGCGGAACTGGCTGTCGGGATAGCCCGCCGCGACGAGCCGCGCCTTCATCCGGTTCGACGCGAGCGTGCAGTCGCCGTTCGACAGCGTCGTGTCGGTCTCGACCAATTCCTTGTAGGTGGCGCGGAACCGCTCGCGCCCGGCGTCGCCCTGCGCCTGCGCCGCGACGGGAAACAGCAGCGCGGCGACGGCCGCCGACAGGCTCGCCTTAGTGAGCGATGAGTTCGGCAATGCTGTTCTCCGTTTCGCTGCGGATGTCGCCCTTGCGCTTGTGCCAGCCCATCCATTCGGGATTTTCACGCAGGCCGACGCGCACCTTGTCGAGCACTTGCTGACGCTTTCCGAAGGCCTGGAAATCGCGGTAGCGCTGGATGAACAAGGCATCCCACGGTGTGCCGACGACATAGCGGTTCATGTAGAGCTGGTAGCCCGACAGCGCGCCTTCGCGGATCCAGCCGTCGAATTGCGGCAGGACGTAACCCGCGACATAGTCGCGATATTCGCCCGCCTCGCGGAACGAATAGGGGATGACATAATAGACCTCGCCGACGTCGAGATCGTCCTGGCTTTTTTCCCACGACAGGTCGGCCGAATAGGTCGCGACGGGATCGCCGAGCGCGAGGCCGGCGGCATCGAGCCCGCCGGGGCGGCTGCGTTCGATCGCCAGCCATTGGCGGACGTTGGCATAGCTCGCGAAATGGAGCACCGTCATCGCGTCCCAAACCTCGGGCTGGCGATACCAGGAATAATAGACTTCATAGGCGGCGAGCTTGCCCTCGCGGCGCATCGCCGCGAGCCGGTCGGCGAACGGACCCGCCATATGGCGGCGGAACTCGGCGCGGTTCGCGGCATCGGTGCGATAGTTTATGATCACGGTCTTGGGCCCGTCGGCCAGTTCGGACGCCTCGGCGGCCGATGCCGGTGCAGCCGCAAGCAGGGCGGCCGCCAGCAACGCGATATGCTGCACAAATATCCGAATGACGCCGAATGGACGCACGACGACTCCCTCCCTGAAAGGTCCGACAAGACTGTATGCGGGCTGCGCCCCGCGCCCGCCCTTTTGCGGGCGATGCTTATGGGAGGAGCCTATGCGGGCTTCCTGTCACGGCGCTGTCACGTTGCGGGACGGTTACGCGGGCGCGTCGGCCCCTGTCTTTTTACGGGACGCGGACGGAAAGCGAACGGTCACGCGAAGTCCGGGTTGCACCCCGCGATCGGTCAGTTCGATCTCCGCCCCCAGGCTGTCCGCCAGCGCGCGGACGATCGCCAGCCCCAGCCCGCTGCCCTCGCGTCCCCGGTCGGGCGCGAGCCGCCCGAAGCGCTCGAAAGCCGTGGCGCGCGCATCGGGCGGGATGCCCGGCCCTTCATCTTCGACGACGACCACGCCGCCTTGCGATACCGAGACCGTCACGACGCCCTGATCGCGATTGTAGCGGATCGCGTTGTCGATGAGATTGCCCAGCAGTTCGCCCGCCAGATCGGGCTGCGACAGGATCGGGACCGCGTCGTCGGGGGCGTCGAAATGCAGGTCGATGTCCATTTTGACTGCCTGCGGAGCATGTTCCATACTCGCCGCGCGGGCGATTTCGACGAGGTCCACCGGCGCGCGCAGATCGGGTCCACCCTCGCGCACACCCTCGGCGCGGGCCAGCGTCAATAGCTGGGTCAGCAGCCGCTGCAACCGCCCGGTCGCGGCCTCGATATCGACGACCGATTGTTCGGCCGGCCCCGCAGGCAGCTTGGCCGCGCGCAGCGCCGCGACATGCGCGCGCAGGATCGACAGCGGGGTGCGCATCTGGTGCGACGCGTCGGCGGTGAAGCGCCGGATCCCCTGCATCGCGGCGTCAAGGCGCCCAAGCAGGCCGTTGAAGGCGCCGACCAGCCCGCGCAGCTCGACCGGCACATAGTCGAAGGGCAATGGCGTGAAATCGGCCTCGCGCCGCGTTCCCATCGCGCTGAGGACGCGCTTCAGCGGCGCGAGCCCCCAGCGCACGGCCAGCGGCAGCAGCCCCAGCGAGACGGCGATCAAGAGCGCCTCGAGCATGGCGAGCGCGACGAGCATGCGGTCGCGCAGCGCATGGCGCGCCTCGAGCGTTTCCGCGACCTCGACGATGACCGGCTCGTTGATCCGCGGCACCTTGCGCGCGACCGCGGCGATGCGGATACGATAGTCGCGGTACTGCGCATATTGGAACACCATCTCGCCGTCGTCGTCGGGTAGTTCGCTGACGCGCGGCAGATCGGGATAGCCGGTCAGCAGCTCGCCGTTCGCCCAGACGCTGTAGTAGACATTGTCGCGGGCGTCATTCTCCAGCATCCCGAGCGCCGACGCGGGCAGGTCGAGCGTCACTTCCTCATTCTCGAGCGCCAGCGTCTCGGCGATCGCGCGCGCCGAGGCGCCGAGCAGGCGGTCGTTGACCCCTTCGACGACCTCGTTGATCGTCACCGCGCCGCCGACGCCGAGCAGGACCGCGAGCGCCGCGAGGGGAAAGCCCATCCCCACCATCATCCGGCGTGTGATCGAACTGACGCGGCGCGCCGGCACCTATTCGTCTTCCATCAGATAGCCCAGCCCGCGCAGCGTGCGGATCGTCGGGCCGTCGGGTTCGAGCTTCTTGCGCAGCCGCGCGATATAGACCTCGATCGCATTGGGCGCGACGGGCTCGTCATAACCGAACACTTCGGACGCCAGCCGGTCCTTCGACACGACCTGCCCGACGCGCGACAGCAGGCGTTCGAGCACCACCCACTCGCGGCGGCGCAGGTCGAGGTCGCGGCCGTCGATGCGCGCGACATGGTGCGAGCGGTCGAATTCGAGCTTGCCGACGCGGATGACCGGCGCCGGATCGACCTGCGGCCGCCGCAGCAGCGCGCGGATGCGCGCCGCCAGCTCGCGCGGCTCGAAGGGTTTGAGCAGATAGTCGTCGGCGCCGAGGTCGAGCCCGCGCACGCGGTCGTCGATCTCGTCGCGCGCGGTCAGGATCAGTACCGGCGCCCGGCACCCCTTGGCGCGCAGCGACTTCAGCACGTCGAACCCCGACATGTCGGGCAAACCAACGTCGAGCGTGATGATCGCATAGGGCTCATCCGCCGCCATCATCAGCCCCGACGCCCCGTCGGCGGCGGGATCGACCGAATAGCCCTCCGCGGTGAGCGCCGCGACCAGCCCGCGCGAGAGCGCGGCATCATCCTCGATCAGCAATATGCGCGCCATAGCATCATCTATCCGTGACAGCCGGGTGAAAGCTTGACCATGTTTCCCTCGCCCATAATCATAAGGGAAAGTGGGGAGAAGACACCGTGGCGTATTTCGCCGCCCGAAGAAAGCTGACCGCGACGATCCTGCTGGCGCTTGCCGGCCCCGTCCTGCTGACCTCCGCGGCCAATCCGATCAGCGATCCGCCGAAAGGCTATCCGCGCTCCTACCGGACGATCATGGACGCGGCGCGCGCCGAGCGGACGCTCGTCATCTATTCGTCGACCGACCGCCGCGAGGCGGCCGGGCTGATCGCCGCCTTTGAAAAGCGCTACCCCTTCGTGCGCGTCGATTATCGCGAGCTGTCCTCGTCGACGCTGCACAATACGGTCATCGCCGACGCGCGGCTGAAGCGTCCGGGCGCCGACCTGCTGTGGAGCGCGGCGATGGACCTGCAGACCAAGCTGGTCAACGACGGCTATGCGCAGGCCTATGCCTCGCCCGAAAAGCCCAATCTGCCCGCGTGGGCGGCGTGGAAGAACGAGGCGTGGGGGACGACCGCCGAACCGATCGTCTTTGCCTATAACCGCAAGCTGGTACCCAAGGCCGACGTGCCGCGCACCCACGCCGATCTGACGCGGCTGCTGCGCGCCAAGGCGCGATTCTATCGCGGCCGGATCGCGACCTTCGATCCGCAGCGGTCGAGCGCGGGCTATCTGTTCCTGAGCCAGGATTTGCAGGTCAGCCGCGATACCGTGCCACTGATGTCGGCGCTCGGTCATGCGAAGGTCGGCGTCTATGCGAACAGTTCGGACATGCTGACGCGCCTGGGCGACGGGCGGCTGGTGTTCGTGTACAATATGATCGGGTCCTATGCGCTCGAGCGCCAGTCGCACGATCCCAATATCGGCGTCGTCATGCCCAGCGACTATACGCTGATCATGTCGCGGATCGCGATCATTCCCGACCGCGCGCGCCATCCCAATGCCGCCAAGCTGTTCCTCGATTTCATGCTGTCGCGTCCGGGACAGGCGCAGCTGTCGAACCGCTATCTGACGCCGGTGCGCACCGACGTTGCGGCCCGTGCCGGGGCGCGGGCGCCGGCCAACGTCGCGCGCACGCTGCGCATCGGACCCGCGCTGATCGCAAATCTCGACCAGATGAAACGCCGCCGCATCATCGCTCAATGGACCGCCGCGGTCGGCGCCCCCAAGCCGTAACGCCGCGCGCGTCATCCCGCGTGGAGCGGGAAGATGCCGGTCAGCAGGCACGTCGCCAGAAAGACGAAGCAGGCGCCAACCGCCCAGCGGAAGATGAATTTCTGGTGGTCACCGAGTTCGATGCCCGACATGCCAACGAGTAGATAGGTCGAGGCGACGAGCGGACTGAGCAGGTGAATCTGCTGTCCGACCAGTGACGCGCGCGCCATTTCCATCGGCGTCACGCCATATTCGGCGCCGGTCGCCGCAAGCACGGGCAGCATCCCGAAATAGAAGGCGTCGTTCGAGATCAGCACCGTGAACGGCATGCTGATCAGCGCGGTGATCGGCGCCATATAGGGGCCGAGCGCTTCGGGGATCACCGCGACCACCGACCCCGCCATGCATCGACCATCTTGGTCCCCGACAGAATGCCGGTGAAGATGCCCGCCGCGAAAACGAGGCTGACGGTGGCCATCGCATTGCCCGCATGCGCGGCGATGCGGTCCTTTTGTTGCTGCAGATTGGGATAATTGACCGCCGCGGCGATCGCAAAGGCCCCCATGAACAGGATGACGAGCGGGATCGATCCGAAGATGAGGAGGCCGAGCAGGCCCATGGTGAGCGCGAGGTTGAACCAGAAGAACCCCGGCCGGCGATGATCTTCGCCATCCATCTGTTCGCGGATGATCTCTTCGCCCGTCGCATCCTCGTCGACCGCATCGGCGGGCAGCTTGGCCAGGCGCGCGCGTTCGCGGCGGCCGAATATCCAGGCGACGAACAGCACCCAGATGGCGGTCGTGATCATCGCCGGGATCAGCGAAACGAACAGCGCGCGCGGATCTACCCCCACCGCCAGCGCCGCGCGCGTCGTCGGCCCGCCCCAGGGTACGACATTCATCACCGCGACCGACATCATGATCAGGCAGGCCATGATCCGCACGTCCATCTTCATGTGGCGATACAGCGGCAAAAGCGCCGAAACGGTGATCATATAGGTCGTCGTCCCGTCGCCATCGAGCGCGACGATCAGCGTCATGACCGCGGTGCCGATACAGATGCGCATCGGGTCGCCATGCACCAGACGGACGATCGTCTTCACCAGCGGGTCGAACAGCCCGACGTCGATCATCAGCCCGAAATAGAGGATCGCAAAGAGCAGCATGACGCCGGTCGGCGCGAGGTCGCGCACCCCCTCCAGCATCATATCGCCTAGGCCGGCGCTGAAACCGGCGATCAGGGCAAAGATCGTCGGCACAACGATCAGCGCGATCAGCGCCGACAGCCGCTTGGTCATGATCAAGGTCATGAAGGTCGCGACCATCAAGAATGCGAGAAATGTCAGCATCATCCCCATCTCTGCTGCCGGTGCCGTTTCGCCGTGCACCTTGTTTCATGCTCTGGCTAAAAGGCGATCCCTGTCATCCTGCTGTCACGCGTTCGAGAGACTTTCTCTCCGACAGCCCGGTGACAGGAGACCGCTATAGCTCCGCAGCTCCACAAGTCCGAAATGGAGGAGAGAGGTGATGCGGATAGGCTGGTTGAAGATGCTCACGCTGACAGGGGCCGCATGCGCCGCCCCGGCGAGCGCGGCGGAGCCGCTCTACACGGTGGTAGATGCGACCGTCCTCGCAAGCACCGACACCGACTGGGATTATATCAAGCTGGAACCCGGTACCTCGCGCCTGTTCATCGCCCGCCGCAAGGACGGGCTCAGCGTGTTCGATGTCCGCACGCACAAGCTGATCGGCAATGTCGCCAATTCGGTGGGCGCCAACGGGCCGCTCCTTCTGCCGCAATTCGACCGCGGCTATGTCGCGATGACCGACGGGTCGCTGCTGATCTTCGAACTGAAATCGCTGAAGATGATCGAGCGGCGCCAGCTCGCAAGCGATGGCGGTCTCAACGGTGTCGTCTACGATCCTGCAACGAAACGCGTTTTTGCCATCGTCGGCGCCCGCGCTGCGCAGTCGGCCTGGTATGTCCTCGACGCCGCCACCGGCAAGCCGCTCGATAGCAAGACCTTTCCCTTCCGCAAGATGGACGACCCGTCGCCCGACGGCAAAGGCCATCTCTTCGCCCCCGCGCGCTATGACAATCTGTTGCTCAAGCTCGATTCGAGGACGCTCGCCGAACAGGCGCGGTGGAAGGTCGGCTGCGAGCAGGTCGTCGCGGTCGAATATCATGCGGCGAGCGACCGCATCCTCGTCGGCTGCCGCGGCGACAAGCCCGTGTTCCTCGCGATCGATCCCGCGACCGGGGCCGAAGTGGCGCGCCTGCCGATCGGCAAGGGCATCGACGGGATGGGCATCGACGAAGCGCGTCACCGGATCGTGACGACGAACGGCGGCGATTCCTCGCTGACGGTGATCGAGCAGCAGGATCCCGACAGCTATCGCCTGCTCGGCAATGTCCAGACGCGGCCGCAGGCGCGGGTGATGGCGATCGATGAGCATGACGGCCGGATTTACACGGTGACCGCCGATGCGACCTTCGCGGCGCCCGGCGCGGACGGGACGGCGGTTCCGCCGACCTTTCACCCCGATAGCTTCACGGTGCTGACCTACAAGCCGGGCCAGTGAAAAACCCTCCCCCGGCGCTGCGACCCGCCAGGGGAGGAAAGGCGGTGCCGGTCAGGGTAGCACCGTCGGTTTGGTGGAGGGTTCCCAGACATCGGAGCTGGTGGCGACCAGTTCCTTCATGTCGCGCCAAGGGCGGCCGCCGGGTATCGACGTCTTGCCGAGCACCACGCCGGTCGCGAAGGCGACCATGCGTTCGCGGACGCGCGCGCGTTCCTGTTCGGGCCACACTTCATAAGGATGCGGGGCGCGCACCACGACGAGTTCCTTGGGACCCTCGACGCGGCGATAGCTTTCGACCGTTCCCTGCAGCGACGCCGCATAATCCCACAGCCCCCGCGCGAAAAAGGCAGCAGGCCATTTGTCGATGCCGCCGAGGATCGCCGAACTGGGGAAGAAGACGAGATTATTCTCGACCGCATTGCCGCCGATGAAATTGGGGCGGTCGCGGCCGAGCCCGCGCTCCTCATCCTCCTCGCTCGGCTTGTCCATCACGAAGCCCGGCCCGCTGGTGAATTCGGCCATCAGCAGCGCACCCTTGATGTTCCTGTCGCCCACTGCCTTGGTGCAGCGGATCTTGGGGAGGTCGTAGGTGCAATTCTTGTCGAAATTCATCGTCATCGCCCAGCCGCTCGCCATCGTGCCGCGCGAATTGCCGAACAGCAGCACCGGCAGGCCCGCCCGCGGATCGCCGCCGCGCAGCGCCCCGGCCGCTGTCTTGCCGCGCTGTTCCTTGCCGTCGGGCGACAGGGTGCGAAGCCCCTCGCCGCTGCGCAGGCTCGCGATCATCGCCAATATGTCGCGACCCTGCTGGAGCGTGTTGATGTCGTTGAAGCCGGTGGACAGGCCAACGCCGCGCCGGTCATAGAGCAATATGTCGAACCCGGCGGCGTTGAACGTGCGCGCATGTTCGCGCCACATATGCTGCCCAGTACCGCCGCTTCGTTCGCTCGGAAATTTGTTGATCTTGGTCTCGCCGTCATCCTTGATCCGGTAGAGGCGGTCGTCGGGATGGGTGATCGCGGCGATGCGGCCGCCGCCGCCCGGCGTCATGACGATCAGCGCGCGGCGCTTGCCGCCGGCGCCGTCATCGACGCCGTCACCGCGGACGTACCAGCCGCGCAGCCGGACATCGCCCTTCATCTTGTGATGGATCGTCTCGTGCGGATCGCGCGGTGCGGTGAATTCGACGGTATGCGTCCGCCCGTCAAGCGCGGCGAACGGCTCGCTCCACGGTGCGGCCCCGAAAAAGGCCGGGCGGCGAACGCGGGCGAGGTCGATATCGCCGGTCTCGTCCTGCGGCAGCTTGCCGAGCAAATGGATGTGCGCGGGATCGATGGTCCTATATTCGCGGTTCGGCGGGCGCCGGTCGTGGATCTGTTCGCCGACGCGCTTGTGGCATTTCTTGTCCTTCTTGCATTCGGCCCAGCGCGCGCGCAGCCGCTGGTCGCTGAACTCGTCGACATAGAAATCGCCGCGATAATTTTCGGGCGGCCGCTGGCCGACGGTCGAAAAGGGAATGCAGGTCTTCGCGCCTGCCGAGGTCGGCAGGATATAGCCCGTCATCTTGCGGTCGCGGTCGTATCCGACGCGCGCTTCGCATTCGGCCGCGGGTTCGGGAATCTCCGGCGTCCGGGTTTCGGCCATTTCGAGCGGCACCAGCGCCAGCGCGCCGATCCCCAGATAGTGCAAAGGCAATCGCATGCGTCCCCTCCCCTGGGATATGGTCAGGCCATCCGGCCCGTCAAAGCGGCAGTCGCATCTCGGCCGAGTCACATTGACGCTGCGGTCGACCGTGACGCCGTCGCCCGTGAATTTGCAGATCAGCGTGTCGCGGAACGCCG
>JACDQN010000409.1 GCA_015657575.1 Sphingopyxis sp. | reverse complement strand
GGATCATGCGCGCGGCGTCGCCGATCGAATGCGCCCCGGTCGAGCAGGCGGTGACGACCGCATGGTTGGGGCCCTTGAGGCCATATTTGATGCTGACCTGACCCGAAATCAGGTTGATCAGGCGCCCATGGACGAAGTGCGGCGAAACGCGGCCCGGCCCCTTTTCGGCGAGCAGCAGGCTCTCGCTCTCGATCCCCGGCAGGCCGCCGATGCCCGATCCGATCGAGCAGCCGGCGCGCACCTTCTGTTCCTCGGTAAGTTCGGTGAGGCCGGCGTCCTCGAGCGCCTGACCCGCGGCGTCGATACCGAAGATGATGAAAGGGTCGACCTGGCGCTGCACCTTGTGGTCGACGCGCTTGCCGGGATCGAAACCATATTCATGGTCGGGACCCTTGACCTCGCACGCGATCGTGCACTTCTGGTCCGACGCGTCGAAATGGGTGATCGTGCCCGCGCCCGATTTGCCGGCGATCAGATTCGCCCATGTGGTCTCCACATCGGCGCCCAGCGGCGTCACCAAACCCAAACCCGTCACCACAACCCGGCGCATAAACATTCCTTTCGTCAGCTCCCGTCGTGGCGGGAGCCCGCATCAATTCTCTCGGCGCGCTTCTAGAGGAGCCACGCGCATAAAAAAAGCTTCCCGGTCGCTGCGCGCATGCGCTCGAGACCGGGAAGCCGGAAATACGTGGACGGCGTCGCCGCCGCATCCGGCCAGGCCGGATCGCAGGGCTTAGCCCTTGTTCGCTTCGATATAGTCGATCGCGTCCTTGACGGTGGCGATCTTTTCCGCCGCGTCGTCGGGGATTTCGACGCCGAATTCTTCTTCGAAGGCCATCACCAGTTCGACGATGTCGAGGCTGTCGGCGCCCAGATCGTCGATGAAGCTCGCTTCCTCGGTGACCTTATCGGCTTCGACGCCCAGATGTTCGACGACGATCTTTTTAACCTTTTCGGCCGAATCGCTCATGCACAGTTCCTTTTTTCTGACTATGTCGTGAATGTTGGGATTGCCCTAGAGCGCGTCAACCGGGCTGGCAAGAGGGCTGGCGTCGCTCGCACCTCCCCGGCCGCCATCATCGCCGGAAAACGGCCGCCTACAGCCCTGCATCAGCTGGATTTTGCGGGCACCACGCCCGAATCGCGCAGCGCCGCCGCCGAACGCTCGATGACGGCGGGGGTGATCATGAATCGGCGCAGCACCTCCTCGGGCGCCGCGTCGGCGGGTTGTTTGGTATAGGCGAGGAGCCGCTGCCAGATGCGGCGCGCGGCATCGACATTGCCCTCGCGCGCCAGCACGATCGCGCGCACCATCATATATTGCGGCTCCATATTGCTGGGCGACGGCATCTGGTCGAGGATCGCGGCTGCCTCCGCCTGTTTTCCCTGCTGCGAGAACAGGAAGGCCAGCGATACCGCAGGCACGCCGGGATAGGAGGCGTCGAGTTCGAGCGAACGCTTGAGCAGCGCCTCGCCTTCGACCATCTGGCCGCAGCTGAGCTTGAACAGCCCCAGGAAGCCGGCGATGTCGGCATCATAGGGATTGGTGCGGCGCGCGGCGTCGCCCATCGCATTGCCCCCGGCACAATCGCCGACATAGAAATCCGAGCGCGCCACCGCGAACAGGCTCGACGCCGAGCCGCCGCTGTTCTGATAGGCGCGCCGCGCCAGCGCGCGAGCTTCCGCAAAGGCCTTCGCGCCGTCGGGTGTGCCGCGCTGGGGCTGCCAGTCGCCAAAGCGGAGCAGCGACAGCGAGGTCAGCGCGACGGGATTGAGCGGGTCATGTTCGAGCGTCGCGCGCAGGCACGTATCGACCTGCCGCGCGGTCGCGCTGGTACGCATCTGGCGCATGCGGTTGAATTGCGCGAGGCAGGGAAAGCCGGGAGCGAAATTGCCGGGCTGGCGCTGCACCTGATCGCGGACGATCAGCCCGTAATCGCCACCGATCTGCGCGAGCGCGGGGTCGATCGCGGTGAATTCCGGAATATCCTCTTCGCCGACACGATATTGCTGCGACCAGATCGTGCGCTGGTCGGCGTTGCGATTCAGCACCAGCGTGACATCGACCGGCCCTTCGAAGGTCCGGACCAGCGAGACGTCGAGGCGATAGTCGGCTTCCTTCGCCGGATTGCTGCTGCCCGGCGCGCGCGCGCTGAGCAGGTCGACCAGGTCGAAGCGGCGCAGCCCGTCGCGCAGCCGCGCTTCGAGCGCGCGCGCCTGCGCCCGCGATTGCGGCGTGTCGCCCGACTGCGGCGCGCTGATTTCGAGCAGCGGTATCGGCACCGGCGCCCGCGCGATCGGTGCACCGAGGAAACGCCAGGCGGCGAACAGGGTCAGCGCAAAGATCGCGATCGCGAGCAACCAGCCCCCGAAACGGCGCGCGGGGCCCATCGGCACCGCGGCGCGATCGGGCGTGGCGGGCCGGCCGGGCGATGCGGCATCGACGGCGGGCCTTGCCGCAGGAACCTCGCCGCGTTCTTCCAGCGACCTTGCGGGCGGCGAGGCGCGGTGCTGGACGACGACTTCGTAGCTGCCCTGCGGCACTCGCAGCCGGTGCACCCAGGCGGTGTCGGC
>JACDQN010000408.1 GCA_015657575.1 Sphingopyxis sp. | reverse complement strand
GGCTTCGCGCAGCAGGCGGTCGCGGATCATGCGGCTCGTCACCTTGCTGCCTTCGCGGCCCGCCATCGGCGAATCGTTGACGGCGAAGCGCATCGACAGCGTCGGCGGGTCGATCGGCTGCGCCGCGATCGGTTCGCTGACGCTGGTGTCGGCGATGGTGTTCGCGACGGTCGCGTTGGTGAGCCCGGCGATCGCGACGATGTCGCCCGCCTTGGCTTCGTCGACCGGCACGCGGTCGAGCCCGCGGAACGCCAGCAGCTTCGACGCGCGGCCGGCTTCGATCACCTTGCCGTCCATGTCCAGCGCGTGGATCGGCTGGTTGACCTTGACCGTGCCCGACTGGACGCGGCCGGTCAGGATGCGGCCGATGAAATTGTCGCGGTCGAGCAGCGTCGCGAGGAAGGTGAAGGGCGCATCTTCGTCGAGGCCCGGCGAGGGCACGTGGCGGACGATCGTCTCGAACAACGGGGTCAGGTCGCCTTCGCGCGCGTCGGGGCTTTCCGAGGCATAGCCGCCGCGGCCCGAAGCGTAGAGGATCGGGAAGTCGAGCTGTTCGTCATTGGCTTCGAGCGTCAGGAACAGCTCGAACACCTCGTCGAGCACTTCGGCGGCGCGCGCGTCGCTGCGGTCGATCTTGTTGACGACGACGATCGGCTTCAGCCCGAGCGCGAGCGCCTTGCCGGTCACGAACTTGGTCTGCGGCATCGGGCCCTCGGCCGCGTCGACGAGCAGGATGACGCCGTCGACCATGCTGAGGATGCGCTCGACCTCGCCGCCGAAGTCGGCGTGGCCCGGGGTGTCGACGATGTTGATGCGCGTCAAGTCGGCGCCCCCGGCTCCTTCAGGGCCCCACTCGACGCTCGTGCACTTCGCGAGGATGGTGATCCCGCGTTCCTTTTCGAGGTCGTTCGAATCCATCGCGCGCTCTTCGACGCGCTGATTGTCGCGGAACGTGCCCGACTGGCGGAACAGCTGGTCGACGAGGGTGGTCTTGCCATGATCGACGTGTGCGATAATCGCAATATTGCGCAAAGACATGCGTAGAGAGCCTTGATGGAAGGGGGCAGCACCCAAGGCGCCGCGAAACGCCGCGCCCCTAACAGAAGCGGTGCTGCATCGCAACAAAATTGCCGAAGCGGCGTCATTTGACGGTGTATTATTCAAATGATACAGCTGGGCAATCGTTGTTGGAGTAACCGATGTACCGTCTGGCCAATACCCTGCTCATTGCCGCGCTGTTCCTGTTTCCCGGCGCAGGATCCGTACAAGGTCGAGACACGGCACATGTCGAGCTGACCTATCGTCCGGTCACCCGGTCCGACGGCGGTTTCGCTGCAATCGACATCGCTTTGCGTTTCCCCGGCTCCCCCGATGGCGTGACACACATCAACCTGCCCGGTGAATGGGGCGGGTTCGACCAGCTTTATGCGCAATTATCCAACTTCCGAGCGGAAGGTGCCACGCTGACGACGACTGCCAACCCCACGAGGATGGAACTGCGCCACGTGCCAGGTGCACCCATCCTCCTCCGTTACCGCATCGAGAATGCCGGCGGATCCGAACGGTTGACGGGCTCACAGATCGTCAACGACTACCGTCCGATCGTCCGCCCCACCTATTTCCATCTGATCGGCGATGCAGTGCTGGCAAAGCCGGCACATCTGCCCGGCGAGACCCCCGCAAGCTTCCGGATCGAGGCGATGCCGGCCGGCGCAGCCTTCGCCTCCGATCTGGAACATCGCGCATTGACGCTCGACAAGCTGGTCGAAAGCGTCGCGGTCGGCGGCGACTTTCGTCTAATCGACGCCGGTGGCGGCGCGCGTCTGGCAGTGCGGGGACGCTTCGATGCGCGCGACGATCACGGCTGGATCGACAGTTTCCGCAAGATCGCGGCGGCCTCCACCGGCTATTGGAACAGCAAGACGGGTCCCTATCTCGTCACGATCCTTGCATTCGAACCCTCCGGTCCCGGTGCGACATCGATCGGCGGGACCGGCCGTGGCGATGCCTTTGCCTTCTTTGCGACGACAAACGCTGAACCCGCGTTTCTCGATCGCATCATGGCACATGAAATGGCGCACAGCTGGGTGAACGGACGCATCGGAGGCTTTGCGAAAGAAGGCCCGGAGGCCGAGCAATATTGGCTGTCGGAAGGCTTTACCGATTTCACCTCGTGGCGCGCGCTGGCGCGAAGCGGTTTCTGGACACCCGAGCACTATTTCGGCGAGTTCAATACCGCGCTCGCCGAATATGATCGGTCGCCCCTCCGTGCGACACCTAATGCCGCCGCGGCGGCGCTGCACTGGACCGATGAAGATGCGCGCAAGCTCGCCTATCAGCGCGGGATGCTGATCGCCCATTGGGCCGATCATCGCCTGGCATCGCAGCGCCGGCCGAGGTCGATGCGCAACCTGCTGCATGTCATGCAGGCGCGCGGCAATCCTCCAGGCGACTCGGCCATCACCTTGTTTCGAAAAACGGCGAACAAGTACGGTTTGGCGATCGACGCAGCGCTGGCCCGTTTTATAGGCGCCGGCGAGCCCATTCCTCTGCCGATCGACTTCCTCGCAGCGTGCGGAACCCTCAAAAGCTTCGAGCGCCCGGAGTTCCATCGCGGCTTCGACATCGAGGCGACCCGGTCGCAGGGCGGCACCATCGCCGGGGTGATCGAAGGGAGTGCAGCATGGCGAGCGGGAATGCTGAACGGCATGAAACTGATCGGACGCAGTGGCGGCGAAATCGGCGACAGCATGACCGAAATCGCCTATGATGTCGAAGATCGCGGCGAAAAGCGGACGCTGCGCTATCTGCCGCAGGGATCGAAAATACAGACCGTCCGCCAGTTCGAAACGGCCGATCTGACGACGCCCGACGCGCGCCGCCGATGCATCGCGGCACTCAGCCGCTGACCCGCGCGACCAGCCGCTCGACCTCCCTCGCCGCCAGCCGCGCCGCGCGGCGCAGATTGGCTTGAAAATCGCCGCCGCTGGCGTCGTTCGCATCATCCGTCACTGCCTTGATCGCGGCCCAGGCTTGCCGAGCCGCGTCGCCGCCTGCGCCACCGCGCCGACCTCCATATCGACCAGCGTCGCGCCGAGATTATCCGCAAGGTCGGCGGCGGCATCGGGGCAGGCGACGAAACTGTCACCGCTGGCGATGCGCGCGTGTGGCAGGCCGAGGCCCGGATCTGCCATCGCCGCAAAATGCGCCTCCCCCGGTTCGCCCATCGGCCAGTCGCCCGCTCGGTAGCGACGGAAGCGGCCCGGTTCGTTCGCACCATAATCATGCTGCACCGCCTCTGCGAGCCAATAGGGTCCGGGTGCCGCGCCCAGCGCACCGCACGTGCCGGTCATCAGCACCATGTCGGCCTCCGCGCCGAGCAATCCAGCCGCCAGCGCGGCATTGACCTTGCCAAGGCCGCAAGTCACGATGCTGACGTGATGGCCGTGAGTAGAGAGACGGCGGACCGGCAGAACACCGGCATCGAGGTCCCCAATGCCGGGAAACAATGCTTCGGCCTCTTCGGGCAAGGCGGCGAGGATCAGGATATCGGCCATGGCGCCTGTCTATCGCGTCGCGCGGACTTGCCAAGCGGGCATGACGCCGCCATCGCTCTTCGCGATGCTCGCGCGTATCTTTCCCGACCGCTTCGTTCCCGTGCTGCTGGCGACGACCCTGCTCGCCAGCCTCATGCCCGTGCGCGGTGGCGCGGTGCCGGTTGCACAAGGCATTTCGACCGCCGCGATCATATTGCTCTTTTTCCTGAATGGCGTCCGCCTGCCACGCGACGAGGTGCTGCACGGCATCCGCAACTGGAAGCTGCAAGGCGCAGCGCTCGCCTTCTGCTTCGCGGCCATGGCACTGCTTGGCCTCGGCGCGCAGATCGCCGTCGCGTCGCTGCTGCCCGCCACCCTCGCGCTCGGCTTTCTCTTTCTTGGCATATTGCCCTCGACCGTCCAGTCGGCGACCGCCGCGTCGAGCCTTGCCGGCGGCAATGTCGCGGCGAGCGTGATAGCGGCTGCGCTGCTCAACCTGTCGGGAGTCATACTCTCGCCTTTGCTCTTTGCCGCCATCGCGGGAAGCGAGGGCGAAATACACGCAGAAGCGGTGCTCCGCATAGCCCTCATCCTGCTGCTGCCCTTCCTCGCCGGACAGGTCGCGCAGAAATGGCTGCGCCCGTGGGTGCTCGCCCATCGGGGGCTTGCGGCCGTCATGGACCGCACCGCGATCGCCATCGCGGTCTATGTCGCCTTTTCCGCCGCCGTCGTCGGTGGCATCTGGAGCCTGCTCGACGCGCGTGAGGTCGCCATCGTCCTCGCCGTCGTCGCTCTGCTGCTGGCGCTGGCCTTCGGCGGCGCCTGGGCACTCGGCGGAGTATTGAAGCTCGCGCGCGCGGACCGCATCACCCTGCTTTTCGCGGGCGCGCAAAAGAGTATCGCGGTCGGCGCGCCGCTCGCCGCGACATTGTTCCCGCCCGCAACCGCCGGCATGGTGCTGGTGCCGATCCTCGTCTATCATATGGCGCAACTGATCCTGTCGGCCTGGATCGCGCCGGCGCTGAAGCACGGCGAAGAGGTGTAGTGCTTGAATAATACAGGTGCGCGTGCCATATAGTCTGCGGCACCGCTTGAGGCTTTGGGGGGTGGAAGGAACTGGAATGAGCGAAGAGACCGCAACCGCGACCGTTACCGAAGAACTGACGCTGACCCCGCCCGAGCCGCTGCCCGTGGTGACGCCCGAAAAGGCGGCCGGTCTCGTCCCGTTGTCGACCGAACAGAAATCGAAGCTGGAGGAGCGGGTCGACGGCTTTATCGACGACCTGGTCGCGCAGGACGAAAATTCGCCCGCTTTCGGCCAGAAGATCGACCAGATCACCAACATGGGCCGCAAGGAGATGCTGGAGGCGGCGAGCCATTCGAACCGCTTCCTCGACCGCCCGGTCAAGGCGATGGACCGCGACACCGACATCGGCCAGAATCTGATCGAGTTGCGCAATACCGTCGAGCGGCTCGACCCGTCGGCGAACGGCAAATTGCTGTCGAAGCGCGGCTTTCTCGACAAGATTTTCGGCAGCGCCGTCACCAATTATTTCGCGCAATACCGCAGCGCGCAGACGCATATCAGCGGCATCCTGACCGCGCTTGCCAACGGCAAGGACGAGCTGTTGATGGACAATGCCGCCATCGACGTCGAGCGGCGCAAGCTGTGGGAGGCGATGGGCAAGCTCGAGCAGATGGTCCATATCTCGAACACGCTCGACGAGCGGCTGGAGGCGAAGGCCGCCGAGATCGAGACGACCAACCCCGCCAAGGCCAAGGTGCTCCGCGAAAACGCGCTCTTCTATGCACGCCAGCGGACGCAGGATTTGCTGACGCAGATGGCGGTGACGGTGCAGGGCTATCTGGCGCTCGACCTCGTCAAAAAGAATAATGTCGAGCTGGTGAAGGGCGTCGAGCGCGCCTCGACCACCACCGTCGGCGCGCTCAAGACCGCGATCACCGTCGCGCAGGCGATGACCAATCAAAAACTGGTGCTCGACCAGATCACCGCGCTCAACACGACCACCGCCAACATCATCGACGGCACGTCGAAGATGCTGAAGAACAATACCGCGCGCATCCACGAACAGGCGGCGTCGAGCACGATCCCGATGGAGACGCTGAGCCGCGCGTTCCAGAATATCTATGACACGATGGATGCGATCGACACCTTCAAGCTGAAGGCGCTCGACACGATGAAGACGACGGTCACCGCGCTCGAGGGCGAAGTCGCCAAGTCGAAGGGCTATATCGCGCGCGCCGAAGGGGCGAGCCAGGCGCAGGCGAGCGTCGGCGGCGCCGACAGCCCGCTCGCGTCGATCGAGGGCTGATCCGGCGACGATGACGATGAGCGAAGTCGACAAGATCAGCGCACTCGGCCACGCCGCGATCGAGCGGTCGCGCGAACGGCGCCGGCCGATCGGGACCAAGAGCGTCGCGCTGCGCCGCCAGCATCTTTACAAGAAGCTCGGCCGCATGCTGATCGCGGGCGGCGGCGTGCTGATCGGCGCGGCGCTGTTCGGGGCGCTGATTCAGCCGCTGGGCTTCACCGGGCTGCTGGCGCTGTTCGTCCTGCTGATCGGCGTCGCGCTGCTGTTCGGGCGCACGCCCTTTCCCGAGCCGCGCCAAACCGACCTGCCGAAAACCGATCTGAAGCAGCTCGCGGGGCGCACCGAAATCTGGCTCGAGGCGCAGCGGCCCGCCTTGCCGGCACCGGCGCGCCAGCTCGTCGACGGCATCGGCGTCCAGCTCGACCTGCTCGCGCCGCAACTGCAGACGCTCGATGCGGCGAGCCCGGCGGCGGCGAATATCCGCAAGCTCGTCGGCGAGGATCTGCCCGAACTGGTCGCGGGCTATCAGCGCATCCCCGCGGGCCTGCGCAGCGAAGCGCACGCCGGGCGCACCCCCGACGAGACGCTGGTGGGCGGGCTGAAGACGCTCGAGAGCGAGATCGGCCATGCCGCGCGCAGTCTCGCCGCGGGCGAACTCGACAAGCTCGCGACGCGCGAACGCTATCTCCAGCTCAAATATCAGGGCGTCGGCGACGAGGATCCGTCGGCGCTCTAGGTATCGCGCAGGCGCTGGGTTCCCCCCAGCCACAGGAACAGGATGAGCAGCGCGGGCGGCGCCATCCCCCAGTGCCAGCGCCCGCGAGCGGGGCGAGCAGCGGCGTCGAGGACAGCAGCCACAGCGCCGCGAGCAATGCCGCCACGGCGAGCGCCTCGAACGCGAAACTGCGCCAGAAACGGCCGCGCGCGCGCGCATAGGCGGCTTCGGCATCGATCCTCCGCTCGACCGCTCGCACGAACTGGCGATCGCCGCCCCGCGGCGCCGGCGGCGCGAGCAGGTCCGCGAGCATTGCGTCGAGCTGAGCATCGTCGGCGGGGCGGGTCATGGCACGACTCCTTCGCCGATCAGTTTCTGCGCCTTGGCGCGCCCGCGCAAGACCAGAGATTTGAGCGTGCCGAGCGGCACCCCCATGATCTCGGCCGCTTCGCCATGCGACCAGCCGTGGCCGAAGCACAGCGTAAGCGCAGCGCGCTCCTGCGCCGACAGCTGATTGAGCAGGCGATCGGCGTCGATCGCCGCCTCGCGCGCGGGGCGCGGGTCGGCGACGGCATCGGGGTCCCGCTCCGCGAACCCCTCGCGCCGGCGCGCGGTGCGCCGCTGATCGAGGAAGAGGCGCCAGCCGATTCCCATGACCCACGCCGCATAGCTGCCCTGCCCCCTAAAATCGCCAGCGCGCTGCCACGCGCGAACAAAGGCTTCCTGCGCCAGATCGTCGGCGTCGCAGCCGGCGGCGCGGGACAGAAAGGCGCGCAATCGCCCCTCATGCCGCAGCATGAGGAGCTGGAAAGCGGCGCGATCCCCCCCGGCGACACGCTGGTTGAGGGCCCAATCCTCTTCGGCGCCTCCATCGTCACGCAGCGCCGCGCTCCTCCGCGGCCGCGGCGCGCGCCAGGCGGCGGCGGATGAGCAGCGCGATACCGACGAAAGCGGGGAAGAGCGCGGCGCCGGCCGCGATGCGGATGATCTGCTCATGGCCCTGAATCAACCCAAAGCCCGCCATCGCCAGCCCGATCGCGAGCAGCACCAGTCCGTTGCGGTCGTCGCCCGGTGCATCGCTCTCGCGCTGGCCGCCCAGATGCTCGTACGGCTTGTTCAGCTTTTCGATCAGCGGGCTGACCGAATCGGACTTGGCGTCGAGCGCGCGGCGGATCGACCGGTGCAGCATCCAGGCGTGGAGCAGCCGCGCGAGCAGGAAAAAGCCGACCGCGCAGAGCGCCACGACGGTCACGCCTTCGAGCAGGCCGAAGAACTGGTCGCTGACCGCGACCAGTTCGGTGGTCGGCGGCGGCGCGGGCACATAGGAAGCGACCTCGCGCGGGCTGATATAGGCCGCAATCTCTTCGGCGCTGATCGATTCCCCGCTCGGGATCGAGATCGTGGTGGCGGCGGGAGAAACCGTTCCCGGGGCGGATGCGGTGGCGGCGGCGGCCGCAGCGGCAATCAGAAAATCCATCGTCATTCTCCTTCGTGCCGCAACGACACGTCAAAACACAGGCGGCGACTCCCGGCAAGGCGGAGATGGTCGTACCCGGGGAAGCATCGACCGACCACCGCGCGGAGCCGCCGCCCGGACCGGCCGAGGCCGTTCATGGACTAGACGTCGCCGCGCGCCCCAATGGATGCAGGCCCAGAGATACAGGAGAGAATTTTTTGGTAATGGTGGAGATCGCAGCGGGGGATAGCGGCGAACGTCGGATGGAAGCGGGCTTTTGCGACTATCGTCAGCCCGGACGTGATCCGGGGTCCATGAGTTCAGCGCGGTGCCGGATCCCGGATCACGTCCGGGATGATGAAGGACGGGTATTCACCCCAAACCGCCGCCGGCCGGGATCGCATCGCCGCCGGTTTTTGTGGATCTGTCATTAGAGCCCTTCCCCCGCCACCCAGTGCGCATTGACCAGCCGCCGCGCGAGCGCGCTCACCTGGATGCGGATGTCGGGCACGGCGACGACTTCCCACAAATCGCCGCGCGTCATCGGGCCGATGGCAAGGATATGCTCCGACGCCCGCCCCTGCGCATCGACGACATGCCCGTCGCGATCGATATCGAGCCCAAGGCGCAGCGCGTCGGGCCGGATGCGCTTGGTCGCCAGCATCCGCTTGACCAGCGGATCGGTCGAACGCAACAGGTCGCCCTGCGGCCCGGTGCAATTGATCATGCGGGCCGCGCGCGTGACGACGCGGTCGGTGTCGCCGCGCGGGCGCCAGCCGACCGCGAGCGCGTCGGGATGGGCGGTCACCGCCTCGATCTTCCCCGCGCAAAACCGCAGCCGGCCCGAAGCGACGAGCGCGTCGATCCTGTCGGCGACCTCGGGCGCGAGCCGGTGGCGGTGCACGTCCCAGAAGGGGCGCAGGTGGCGGAGGAAGCGCTGGCGCTTTTCGCTATCGGCCGATGCCCACATCATCTGCGTCACCGGGCGGATCGAATCGACGACGAGCCGCCAGTCGCGGTCGCGCGCCTCGGCCCGCACCCAGCGGACGAGTTCGGACAATTCGGGCGCGGGCTTGGCCAGAACCGGTTTGGGACGCAGCCCGTCGATATGGCGATGCGGACGCAGGCCGCGCCGCGACAGCGCGGTAATCGGGCCTTCATGGCCGTGCGCGACGAGCCGCAGGATCACGTCGACTGCGGTCAGCCCGGTCCCGATCACCAGCACCGGCGCGTCCTTCTCCAGCCCTTCCTCGAACGCGCTCGCCCAGGGATCGCCGATGTAGCGGTGCGACGGCAGATGCGCGCCCGCGATCGCCGGCGGATCGTGCGGCGGCAGATTGCCGATCGCGAGCACCGCGCGGTCGGCCTCGATCAGCCCGCCGTTGACGAGCCCGAGCGTGACCTGTCCGCCGCGCTCCGCAATATCGAGGACCTCGTCGTCGACCAGCTTCAGCCGCCGGCCGTGCCGCTCCATCGCGTCGGCCAGCGCCTCACGCAGATAGCGACCATAGGTCGCGCGGGTGACGAAGGCCGCGTCACAGCCGAGCCCGCGCGCGGCGAGCCAGTCGCAGAAATGGTCGGGCCGGTCGGCGAAGGCGCTCATATTGCCGGCGCGGACGTTGAGCAGGTGCGAACTCTCGCTGCTGCTATAGGCGACGCCGGCGCCCATCCGGTGCCGGTCGCGCTCGATCAACAGCACCTCGACATCGGCCTGTTCGAGCAGGTTGAGCGCGAGCATCGTCCCCGAAAAACCGGCGCCGACGATCGCGACACGGGTCGCGGTGCGAAAGCGCGGGCGCGGCGAAAGAAGTTCGGCGGCGACGAAGTTCATCGCGCGACGATGTCGCCCGACACGGTCACGCGTTCGAGCACGCGATGCTCGGGCCAATAGTCGCCGACCGCATAATGCTGGGTCGAGCGATTGTCCCAGATGCCGATCGCGTTCGGCGTCCAGCGGAACCGCACCTGATATTCGGGCACCTTGATCCGGTCGAAGAGCAGGCGGAGCAGGCTGTCGCTCTCTTCTTCGGGCAGGCCGACGATCTTCGTCGTGAAGGTGTAATTGACGTAGAGAACCTTCTCGCCCGTTTCGGGGTGCGTGCGCACGACCGGATGGCGCACCGGGGGAAAGTCGCGCGCGAGCTGCGCCTTCTTTTCTTCGCTGACGCGGCCGCCGAAGCTGCGGACGATGTCATGCTCCGCCTCGATCCCTTCGATCCGGTCCTTCACCGCCTGCGGCAGTCCGGCATAGGCGGCCGCGGCATCGGCCCACATCGTGTCGCCGCCGAGCGGCGGCAGATGCCGCGCGCGCAGGATCGAGGCGATCGACGGCCGCTCGCGGAACGTCACGTCGGTGTGCCATTTGTTATACGCCTGGAACGGCGCCAGCGTCTCGGCGGACAGCTGCACGCCTTCGACGCCTTCGATGCGGAGGATTTCGGGATAGCCCGCGACCGACGGGATCACCGGATGGCCTTCGAGTTCGCCGAAGAAACGGCCGAGGCGGACATGGCTTTCGTGGCTGATGTCCTGATCGCGAAAGAAGATCACCTTGAAACGCAGCCAGGCGGCGCGCAACAGATCGCCCTCTTCGGCTGTGAGCGGGCGATCGAGGTCGAGCCCGCTGATCTCGGCGCCGATCGTCGGCGTCGACGGCAGGATCGCGATGCCGAGCGCGCGCGCGGCATCGAAAATATCGGGTATCTGGGCTAGGCTGGCCATCACGCTCTCCTTCTGATCCGCCCTTCCAGCGGGCGGCGGCGTATCAATGCATCCGATCGGCGCTGATTATAAACCGGTGTTTCCTATATGCATCGCAATGTCCCTGATCGAGGGAACGCGATGCCTGGCGCTGTCGCCCGAGCATCACGCGCTTTGGCCGTTGGTAACGCGGAGC
>JACDQN010000407.1 GCA_015657575.1 Sphingopyxis sp. | reverse complement strand
GGCTTCGGCTTCCGCTGCGGCTTCCTCGGCCTGCTGCACCTCGAGATCATTCAGGAGCGGCTGACCCGCGAATATGATCTCGACCTGATCACCACTGCGCCGTCGGTGGTGTACAAGCTGAAGCTCAGCCACACCAAGAATGAGGCGGCGAAGGAGATCGAGCTCCACAACCCCGCCGACATGCCGGACCCGAACCGCATCGACGAAATCGAGGAGCCGTGGATCGAGGCGGTGATCTATGTTCCCGACGATTATCTGGGGCCGATCCTGAAACTGTGTCAGGACCGCCGCGGGGTGCAGAAGAATCTGACCTATGTGGGCGCCGCGCGCAGATCACCTATGAACTGCCGCTCAACGAGGTGGTGTTCGACTTCTACGACCGGCTGAAGAGCATCAGCCGCGGCTATGCGTCGTTCGACTATCACCAGATCGGCCACCGCGCCGGCGACCTCGTCAAGATGAGCATCCTCGTCAACAACGAGCCGGTCGACGCGCTGAGCATGATCGTCCACCGGGGTTCGGCGGAAAGCGCGCGCGGCGATGTGCGAGCGGCTGAAGGACCTGATCCCGCGCCACATGTTCAAGATCCCGATCCAGGCAGCCATAGGCGGGAAAGTGATCGCCCGCGAAACCATCGCTGCGCTGCGCAAGGACGTGACCGCCAAATGCTATGGCGGCGACGCGACCCGCAAGAAGAAGCTGCTGGAAAAGCAGAAAGAGGGCAAGAAGCGGATGCGCGAATATGGCAACGTCAACATCCCGCAGGAGGCGTTTATTGCCGCGCTGCGGATGGGGGATGATGCCTGATCGGTCGTCCGGAGAGGGTTTAGGACACTAGCCGGCCATCTGTCTGGGCGGGGCGGTGCGCTCGCCCGCGATCTCGAGCTGGCGCAGCGCCGATTCCATCTGGGCGACGAGCTGCAGCTCGCTGATCGCGGCCTCGGCGGCGCCGGGCATGTCGACGCTGGCGCGGTGGTGCATCAGCGCGCCGTCGTCCGAGGGGCCGTCGGTGACGCGCGCGACGATCGAGATGTCGAACTCGGCGAAGGCGAGGTGCGCGAGCGCGGCCGCGCGGTTGCCGCGCGACAGGGCGATCTTTTGATGCCGGTGCGCGACGACCGAATAGCAGAGGCCGGCGACCGCGGGGTCGTAGGCGGCGATGCGGACGGCGTCGTCGGGCGCGCCGGCGCGGTGGTCGAAGCGATGCGGACGCAGGTCGGGGACGAGGCGCGAGAAGATCGGCCAGGCGCGCGCGGCAGCACTGTCGCAGGCGAAGCTGGCGAGGGTGACGATGCGGCCGCTCGACAGGCGCAGCGAATGCTTGATCGTGACGTCCTGCGATGGCGGGCCTTGGTGGAGCGAATAGCGCTGTTCGACGACGCGCTGCGTCTTCTTGCCGATCAGAATCGGATATTCGGCGTTGCGGAGCGTCAGCAGCAGGTCGCCGCCGGGCAACTCGCGGATGCAGAGCAGTTCCTTGTCGATGCCGCCGCACGCGGCGGTAACGATGGTTTCCTTGTGGATGGGCATCAGCTGTCCTGGCTGCTGGCAAGGTCCTCGGCATGTTCGGCGATGCTCTCGGGCATCTGGTCGCCGGTCAGCGCATAGACGGTGCCGTCGTGCGACCAATAGCCGACAGCCTGGCCGTCGATGACCTGCGTCTGCGGCTCTTCGGGGAATTCGCCCTCGCTGCGCGCGGCGAAGAGCGACACCGGCGCCGCGCCGCCGGTGTCGATCACCATCTGGACACTGGGCCCATAGTCGGACGGGAACAGCTGGGCATCGAGGACGCGCCAGTCGGCCGGAAGCTCGGGCATGTCGATGCGCGTCGCCCGGCGCACGGCGCGCGCGTCGAAATCCCTCGTTTCGGGCTGCGAAGGCATGTCGGCGCGCAGCTCCGCCGTCTGTTGCGACATGAGCGCTTCCTGGACGAGCCCGGGGACCGCGGCGGTGGCGCGCGGAGTGAAATCGACGAATTGCGCCGTGCCGCCCACGGCGACGACGACGGCGAGCGCGGCGGCAAGCTCGGCGGCACGGCCGAGGCGCCCGACCGTCCGCTTGCGGTCGAGTGCCGCATCGATCCGCTGCGCCTTTTCGACGGCGGCGGGCGAAGCGGCTGGCGCGCTGTCGTGCGCGATCGCGCGCATCGAATCGCGGAGGCTGAGGTCGGCCAGCACGCGCGCCGCAACCTCGGGGTTGCGGACGAGATAGTCGGCGACCTCGAGGCGTCCGGCAACGTCGAGCTGATCGTCGACATAGGCTTGCAGGTCGCATTCGGTGATCGTGACGGCTTTCATCGGTTCAATTCTCCACAATGCGTAGCGGGATGGGGCGGCCAGCGCCGCTTTCGTCGCCGTCGAGCGTGCGTAGCCGGGCGCGGGCGCGCGACAGGCGCGAGATCAGCGTGCCGATGGGAATGGCGAGCGCCTCTGCGGCTTCCTGATAGGACAGACCCTCGACCGCCACGAGGTGGAGCACCTGCTGATGCTCGGGCGAGAGGCGGTCGAGCGCTTCGGCGACCTCGCGCAGACGCACCGACTGTTCCTGGCAGCGCGGGCGCGGCGGCGGGCGGTGTGTCGGACGCATCGTGACGGGCGCGGACGGCATCGTGGCGGCGATTGTCGATGAACTGATTGTGGAGGATGGCGAACAGCCAGACGCGGAGCGAGCGTCCGGGCTGATAGCTGTCGGCCTTGGCATAGGCGGCCGCCAGCGTTTCCTGGACCAGATCCTCGGCATCCTGGCAGTCGCGCGTCAATCGGCGCGCGTAGCGCAGCAGCGCCGGCAGCAGATCGACCACCCGGGAGGGATGCGTACTCATATGCCATTTACGGGCGACGCGAGGATTTAATCCAGTGCACGCGAAAAATTGTTACATCTCGATCACGATACGGACTTTCGAGGGGCTGGTACCCGCCGCGCTGGCGATTTCGGATCGCATGCGCGCGATGAGCAAGGGCAGGCTCGCGGCGCTGTCCCGGATCTCCGGACCGAGCAATTCGGCAACCGCGATACCGAGCAGCAGCGCGAGCGATTGCAGCCGCGCCGCCTTGGGCCGCGAGCGGTCATGCTCCCAATAGCTGATGGTTGCGACGGTGACGCCGAGCCGGTCAGCGACTTCGCCCTGCGTCAGTCCGCGCGCGCGTCGGAGGCGCGCCAGGCGCTCGCCGAGCGTTTCGGGCGGGTCGGGATCGCCGGTCGGAGCAGTCAAGGGCAGGGGGCGGGGGGGACGCACCGGGATAATCGAACCTCGCGACACTGGTTCATGAGGTTCCAGTTTAACATGTTAAATTTCTTAGGACTTTCACCGGATCACAGGCGCGCGCGCGGGCGACGTGCTGGCGATTTGTCATTCGCATGGGTGGCTTGTATCCTCGCGTCACAGGGGATTGCGATGGCGACCTTATCCGCTCCGATCGACGGCATCGTAGTGCACAGCGCGCTCAACGACGGGACGCTCGTGACGTTGCGCGCGATCACGCCGGCCGACGAGGAGCGGATTCGCGACGGCATTGCGCGGCTGTCGGCGGAATCGCGCTATCTGCGCTTCTTCTCGCCCGCACCGGTGCTGCCCGACGCCGTGGTCCGAAAGCTCGCGGATGTCGACGGGCACGATCATATCGGTTGGGGGGCGCTGTGCACCGAGTGCCCCGATCTTCCCGCGATCGGCGCCGTGCACGCGGTGCGTCACTGTCCAGGCGGGGTCGCGGGCGAATTTTCGGTCGCGGTGGTCGACGACTATCATGGCAAGGGCCTAGCGCGGATGCTCGCCGCGGCGCTGCTGGTGCAATGTCTGGCGGAGGATATGCTGACGCTCGATGTCCATATGCTGTCGGAAAATGGAGCGGCGCGGCGGCTGGTAAAATCGCTCGGCGCGCAGTGGACATCGGAGTCGGCGGGGGTTGCCGAATATAAGCTCGACGTTGCGAGCGGGATCGCGTCGCTCCGCGCCGATCGCGACGCGCCGGGGGTCGAGGATGTGTTCCGCGCACTGGCTGCGATCTGACCCTAAGGCAGCTAGTCCCCTCCGCGCTGGGGTCGGCAGCCAGCGGCGGAGGGGTGAGGCCGGGGCGTCCGTCGCCGGATTGCCGCTACCACGCGACTGCCATAAGCGCGGCGTCATGACGTCGCGGTGACGCGCGTCACATGCGGTGCGAAATATCGAGCGCACGAAAAAGGGCGCCGGGGACAAAGCCGCAGCGCCCTCCCTTGCCCACACGGGCGAAGGTTTATTTCTTCTGCGTGTCGCCGACGCCGGTTTCCGACGGAGCGATCTCGCCATTGTCGTCCATGGCGTTGGCTTTTTCCTCGCCCTGCTCTTCGACGACGTCGGCCTTCTGCTCCATCGCTTCCTTGGCCGGACCTTCAGGCATCGCGTCGGCCTGATCGTCGATTGCATCGGCCTGCGCTTCGGCCTGATCCTCTACCTTGTCAGCGGCCGGGCTCTGGCAGGCGCCGAGCGCAAGGGCCGAAGCAGCGGTGAGGGTGATAACGAACTTACGCATAAAAGGGTCTCCCTTGCTTGACTGGGGCCTAAACGCCGCGAGGGCGCGCTTCGTTGCAATAAAATCGTCGAGTTTCCAGAATATCTCATATATTCCATTGGTTGAGTGGATCGTTGGAGGGGGCCGGGAACGGTCGTCAAGATCCGACGCCCCAAAGTAACCAAAAAAGAGGGCGCCCGGAGGCACCCTCTCTTTGTCCACTTTTTTGGGTGCGATCAGAAGCGCTGCTGGCGCTCGTAAAGATCGCGATAGTGCTGGATCCGCGTGACGCGCAGACCGGGCATGCCGCTGCGGTCGATCGAGCGCTGCCAGCCGGCAAACTCCTCGAGCGTCAGTCCATAGCGTTCGCACACCTCGTCGACAGTCAGCAGGCCGCCGTTCACCGCGGCGACGACCTCTGCCTTGCGGCGCACGACCCAGCGGGTCGTATTCGCCGGCGGCAGCGTGTCGAGCGTCAACGGTTCGCCGAGCGGGCCGATCACCTGGGCGGGCCGGATTTTCTGGTTCTCGATCATAGTCATTCCATAATTGCTTCGTCGGGGGGAGTCGGCTGGGCCGACGACCAATTGTCTATATGCGAGGGGTTCAACATCGGCTGAAACCCTCTGGTAAACAGGCTGTTCATAGTTTCGGGCAGAGCGTTCGCCGTGTCCGACAGATCGAAGAAACGAACCGGGAGCGACGAGTCGCGGCGGCCATCGATGCCCCTTCCGGTCAGCATCGCACAGCGCGCGTTAAGTTTCGCACGGCGCGACTCGCGCATCGCCCGCGCGCGCAGCAGCCGCGTCGTCGGCAGCGCGGTCTGGCGGGCGCTGGAAACGGCCAGCAATATGTCGAATCCGGGCTTCGACAGGCTGGCGGCACCGGCAAGGCGCGGATGATGGGACGGGACGAGGTTCATGAGACTCGTCTACACGAGAGGGACTAAGGTACAGTAAATGCCCGTTTCAGAGCCTGTTAGCGAAGCTTAACCAGCGTCAATATCTTGACGGGTGCGGCGGAAAAGCTGGCATTTTTGCCGATGCATCCCTAGATGGCGCCGACCATGATCACGACGATTTCTCCCGCCGGGCTTGCTCGCGCCGACTTCCAGCTCGCCGAACCGTTAAAGGATCGGCGAATCGTCGTCGCGATGTCGGGCGGGGTCGACTCGAGCGTCGTCGCCGCGCTCGCCGCCCGGTCGGGTGCCGAGGTCATCGGTGTGACGCTGCAACTTTACGATCATGGCGCGAAGGCGAAACGCGTCGGGGCGTGCTGCGCGGGGCAGGATATTCGCGATGCGCGCGCGGTCGCCGACCGGCTGGGCTTTGCGCATCATGTCCACGATCATGAAAGCCGCTTTCGCGACACGGTAATCGACCAGTTCGCCGACGAATATCTGAGCGGAAGGACGCCGATCCCGTGCGTGCGCTGTAACATGGGGGTGAAGTTCACCGACCTGTTCCAACTCGCCAAGGACCTCGGCGCCGACTGTCTGGCGACAGGCCATTATGTCCGGCGCGTCATGGGCCCGGCGGGGGCCGAGCTGCACCGCGCGGTCGATCCGGCGCGCGACCAGAGCTATTTCCTGTTCGCGACGACGCAGGAGCAGCTCGACTTTCTGCGCTTTCCCCTGGGTGGACTCGAAAAGAGCGTAGTGCGCGAGATCGCGCGCGACCTCGGTCTCGGCGTCGCGGCAAGCCCGACAGCCAGGACATCTGCTTCGTCCCCGACGGCGATTATGCGACGCTGGTGAAGAAACTGCGCCCCGAGGCCGACGACCAGGGCGCGATCGTTCATGTCAACGGCACGGTGCTCGGCGCGCACAAGGGTCTTATTCATTACACGGTCGGCCAGCGCCGCGGGATCGAGATCGGTGGGCAGGCCGAACCGCTTTATGTCGTGCGGCTCGATGCCGGGAAGAAGGAAGTGGTCGTCGGGCCGCGCCGCGCGCTCGCGGTGTCGGGCGCGCGGCTGGGCGAAGCGAACTGGCTTGCCGCGGTCGAGGGGCGGCGGGTGCTTGCGAAGGTCCGCAGCATGGCGAAGCCGGTGCCGGCGCGGGTCGCGGGCGACCGTCTGATTTTCGACGTGGAAGAATATGGCGTCGCGCCGGGGCAGGCGGCGGTGCTCTATGATGTGGTGGACGAGAGCCGGGTGCTCGGCGGCGGCTGGATCGAAGAGACTTTTACTGCCGAGAGCGCAGAATAGATTGAAGTTTCCGTCCCGATGCCGCAGCCTTGGCGGATAGGGAGAAGGCCGATGATCAACTGGGTTTTGCGCGGGGCGGTTCTGTTGTGGGCCGTGTTTTTCACCATCGTCGGGGTACGCGGACTGCTGGACCCGGGCAGCTATGGCGACACCTTCGGGTTTGCGATCAGCGGCGTGGCGATCAATACGCTGCGCGCCGACCTGTCTGCCTTTTTTCTGGTCGCGGCGGGCGCTGGGGCATTGGGCGCGCTTGTGCCGGGCTGGACGCGCGCGCTGCTGGTGCCCGCGGCACTGTTCGGCGCGGCGCTGGCCGGGCGGATGATCGGGATCACGATGGGCGATCCCACCAATTTCGGCATCGTGCAGGGCATGATCATCGAGGCGCTGACGCTGTTGCTGATGGTCGGCAGCTGGTGGGTGCTGTCGCGTCGGCGCCGGTCGTGGAGTCGTCAGTCGCACAAGCCGACACTTCGCTTTGACGCCGCTTTGCTTGTCTTTTTGACAATAATGTGAGTAATTGACGCCGGGTCGTACCTGTTTTCCTTTGGATGGGGGGAGCGCATGGCAACCGACAACAACCGGAATGCCGACAGACGAGGGGAGGATCGGCGCGTCGCCGACGATCCCGCATACAAAGGGCCCGACCGGCGCAAGGGCGATCGGCGATCAGGCAAGGATCGGCGGGATTCGGACAGAATTTAGGCCGGAGGTTACCGGCAGGGAGAATGCCGTGAACGACGTGCCGCGCCTTTCGGTCGATATCGTGTCCGACGTGATGTGCCCCTGGTGCATCATCGGTTGGCTGAAATTCGAGCGCGTGATGGCGCATTTCGAAGGGCGGCTCGACTTTCGCGTTCAATGGCATCCGTTCGAACTCAACCCGGACATGCCCGCCGAGGGCGAGGACGCCGCGAGCCATGTGATGCGCAAATATGGCATCACCGCCGACCAGAGCCGCGCAAACAGCGAACGGATGGCGGGGGTTGCCGCCGAGCTGGGCTTCTCCTTCAATCGGGCCCGATTTCCGGATGCGCAACAGTTTCGACGCGCATCGGCTGCTGACCTGGGCGGGGGCGATGGAGGAACCCGAGCAGATGGCGGCGACGGGGGTGCAGACCGCGCTGAAGCTCGCGCTGTTCCGTGCCCATTTCACCGACAACCGCGATGTCGGCGACCATGATGTGCTTGCCGACGTGGCGGGTTCGGTCGGACTCGACCGAGCGCGTGCCGCGGCGATCCTCAAGAGCGGCGAGTTTGGCGATATGGTGCGCGCCGAGGAGGCCTATTGGGCCGATCAGAATATTACCGGCGTCCCCGCCTTCATTCTGGGCGGGCGGATGCTGATCCCCGGTGCGCAGGATCCCGATGTGTTCGTCCGGGTGATCGAGGCAAAGATACTGGCGGCTGCCGCCTGAAGGGGCCTGACTCTGAGGAACCGCGCCGGTGCGCCGGGCGTTTGACCGGTACCCCCAAGCCAGGAGCCGGTCATGGTCGATATCCCCCGCAACGACGAAGCCCCCGAAGCGCGCAACCGCGAGCAGGACGATGAGGATGCGCAGGCGCAGACCGTCGCCGAAGCTGCGCGGCGCGAGCGTCCGGTTGAAGACAGCGACAAGGCGCGGTCGGGCGATGAGAGCGACGATGTCCAGGACCTAGTCGATCATATGCGCCAGATGGAACGGTCAGGCCGGATCGACATGGACGCCTATCGCGGCGAACGCAGCGACGACGACGAGGATGATCAACTCGGCCCCGGCGGGATCGAGGACGACGAGCCGCGCGGCTCGCCCTGAACAATCAAAACGGCGCCGCGGAGGACGCGATTGACGCGGGTTGCGGGTCATAGCCGAGCGGTCTTGTTGGGATTTTGCTAAGCCCCTGGTGGCAGGATGGACCGCATGGTCCGACCCAATCCCCATCGCGCCCGGCGGCGCCGCATGCCTTCCCGCCGGATCGCGCCGCGTCGGCGCAGCGGGATCGGCCTACGGCTGGCGCTGGTCGCGGGCGGCGCCTTTGTGGGGACGCTGGCAGCGCTGCAACTGGCGCCCGGGCTGCCGGTGTCGGCCGCGGATATCGCGTCGCGTCAGATGGTCGCGCAGGCGGCGCCCGACCGGCTGGAAGCGCGCTTTTGGCTTTTGCCACAGCGGTGGCGGCACCAATTGCGTCGTCGATG
>JACDQN010000406.1 GCA_015657575.1 Sphingopyxis sp. | reverse complement strand
GGCGAACCCGCCGACCGCGACCGGCTCGCGATCCGTTTCGGCGATCATTGGGTGGCGAAGGACGGCCTGCCCGTCGACGGCTATGACGAGGCGCCCGTCGCTGCGCATCTCAAAGGACAGAACATCCGCGTCGGCGCCGACCTCGGCCTCGGCGAAGGCCGTGCGACCGTGTGGACCTGCGACCTGACGCACGGATATATCAGCATCAATGCCGACTACCGGAGTTGATCAATCGAGCGCGGGCCCCAGATCGTTATTCTCTTCGATCCGCAGCATGCGGATGTCGCGAACCGACGGTTGAAACCAATCGAAGTTTCGCTTGAGATCCTGCACCGCGAGCACGCAATCGACGGCGGTGACCCTCTCGTTCCCGAAATAGGTCGAGCCTTGTTGCCGATCGAACCCGCGGACTTCCAGAACCCGTCGCACATCGGCGTAGGCATTGCGCCACGATGCGTTCGGATAGGTGTTCTCCAATGTCGCCGTGTCCAGATCGAATACGATCGCGTACATGCTCCCGCCTCCTGCCGCACGATGCGGGCCGAGGCGATTATGTCCGATTGGCGCGTTCATGGGGGACAGACTTACCCGGATTGGAGCATTTAGGCCAGCGCGCCTTCCAGCCAGCCCTTGAGCGCGCTCTTCGGCGCGGCGCCGACCTTGGTGTCGGCGATCTCGCCGTTCTTGAACAGGATCATCGTCGGGATGCCGCGCACGCCATATTTGGCGGGGGCGTTGGGATGATCGTCGATGTTCAGTTTCGCGATCACGACCTTTTCGCCGAGTTCGTCGGCGATTTCCTCGAGCGACGGGCCGATCATCTTGCACGGACCGCACCATTCGGCCCAGAAATCGACGAGCACGGGGGTGTCGCTGTCGAGGACGTCGGCCTGGAAGCTGTCGTCGCTGATTGCCTTGGTACCCATTATCTTGGACTCCTGAAAATCTGTTGCCCCCAAATTAGGGCGTCGGCGCGCCCGGCTCAAGAGTTGAACCCGGCAAATTCGCCTTGGTTGCCGGCAAGCCGGGCTTGTAGGCGTCGAGCAGGGGATCGCCGAGCCGAATCAGCCGCGGCCCCGCGGTATAGAGCAGCGCCGCCTCGACCCGCCGGCCCGGAAAGATCACGCGCAGTGCGTCGCGATAGGCCGCCATCTGGCGCAGATAGGCAGGCGCGACCTCGGCCGCCGCGTCCGGCACATGCCGCCCCGTCTTGTAATCGATCACCGTCACCGCTGCGTCGGTGACCAGCAGCCGGTCGACGATCCCCGCGACGACGGCGCCGTCGACCACCGCCGACAAGGGTACCTCGGCGAGCGAGCCCGGCCCGAACAGCGGGGCATGTGCGGGATCCTCCAGAACGCGGAGCACCTCGTCGACCATCGCGCCGCGCGCCCTATCGTCCAGCGCCGCCGCCTGCGTCTTCAGCCAATGCCCGGCCGCGATGCGCCGCCGCGCCGGCGCCACCGGCGGCAGCCGCTCGAACAGCGCATGGAGCAGCAACCCGCGCTCGACCGCGGCGGCACGCTCGCCGCCCTGCGGCGGCGTCGCGACATCGTCCTCGCCCAGCGCCGATGGTGCGAGCGGGCGCGGCGGGCGCGCTTCCTCGGGCGCCGGTTTCAGCGCCCAGCCGGGGATCGCGACCGGCGGCGATGCCGGCTTCGCCTTGTCCTTCGGCGGGCGGGCCCATTTCTTCGGCTGCACCGCGTGGACGCGCCGCTGCCCCCAGCGCGGCCCCGCATCCTGCCATTCGGCGCCCATGCCCGCCATCACCGCCTCGACCGCGCTGTGCCAGTTGTTCGCTGGCAGGTCATCGGATTTCCGGGTGCCCGCGACGACCAGCAGTTCCTCGGCGCGCGTCATCGCGACATAGAGCAGCCGCCAATGTTCTTCGAGCTCGGCGCGCTGCTTTGCATCGTGCGCCTCGGCGACCGGCCCGTGCCGCTCTTCCTTCCCCAGCGCGAACGCCGGCAATTTGTCCCACTGGCGCAGCGACAGGTCGAAGCTGGTGCGTTTCGACTGCGGGTCGTCGGTCGCATCGGCGAGGATGACGATCGGCGCCTGCAACCCCTTCGACCCGTGGACCGTCATCACGCGCACGACGTCGCTCCGTCCCTCGGTCTGGCGCTTGATATCGGCGGTGCTCGCGTCGATCCGCGTCAGGAAGCCGAGCAGCGACGGCACCTCCTGCCGCTCGAACGCCAGCGCCTGCGACAGCAGCTCGTCGATCGGGTCGCGCGCCTCGCGCCCCAGTCGGCGATAAAGCTTGCGCCGCCCGTCGATCGGCCCCGACAGGATGCGCTCGAGGAAGCGGAAGGGCGTCGTGAAATCGGCCATGCCGAGCAGGCTGCGCAGCCCCGCCAGCGTCTCTTCCGGCGCATCGGCGCCCGCGCGCAGCGCCTCCCACAGCGATTTCGGCCGTGCATGGGCGAAAGCGAACAGCCGCTCCTGGTCCCAGCCGAACAGCGGCGAGACGAGCAGCGCGGCCAGGTTGAGGTCGTCGAGCGGCTGCACGGCAAAGCGCATCGCCGCTAGCAGATCCTGCACGGCAAGCGGCTGGGTCAGCGCAAAGCGGTCGACGCCTGCGACCGGTACGTGCAGCGACTGCAGCCGGGCGACGATCCGCGCCGCAAGGTCGCGGCGGCGGCGGACGAGGATCAATATGTCGCCCGGCGATACGCTGCGCCCGTCCTTGCCGTTCGCGATCCAGTCCTGCACCTCATCGGCGATCGCGCGCGACAGCCGCAGACTCGCGGGGTCGCTCGCGGCGGCGAGCGGGTCGCGCGGCGCTGCGTCCTCCTCCTCTTCTGCATCGAGGTCGAGCGCCTTGCCCACCGGCAGCGGCTGCCACAGCTCGACGCGCCCGGGCCGGTCGCGGTGGAAGTCGGCGGGGAAGTGCGGCGGCTCGTCGCTGTCGAGCCCCATATGCTGCGCCGCCTCGCCCGCCAGCCAGGCATCGACGACGTCGAGCACCGCAGGGCTGGAGCGGTAATTGGTGACAAGGTCGACATCCTCGAACGGCCGCCCGCTTTCCTCGGCGCGCTGCCCGAAGCGCAGCCGCGCCGCCTCGAACGCCGCGGGCTCGGTGCCCTGAAAGCCGAAGATCGCCTGCTTGCGGTCGCCGACGGTGAACATCGTGCGGATGCGATCGTCCTTCGCCCCCTGCCCTGCGAAAAATTCGGCGGCGAGCGACAGGATGATCGCCCACTGTCGCGCATTGGTGTCCTGCGCCTCGTCGACCAATATATGGTCGGTGCGCTGATCGAGCTTGAAGCGCACCCACTCCCCGAAATCGCCCTGATGCAGCAGACCGCCGGCGAGGCTGATCAGATCGTCGAAATCGGCGAGCCCCGCCTCGCGCTTGGCAAGCGCATAAGCCTCAGCAAAACGGCTGCCGAAATCCCACGCCGCCGCCAGCTCGTCGGCGACCTGCATCGCGGTCGCGGTCGCGAGCAAAGGCGCCACCGCCGCGACGATCCGCGACGCGGCGCCGAAGCAATCGTGCATCCGGCCGCTTTCCTTGGCGAAGTCGGCGCGGAGGTCGCCCGTGCCGGTGACGAAGCAGCCGAGCAGCGCGCCCAGCATCGCCGCGCGCGCGCGCCATCCGCGGCCAGCCACTCGCCCATCAGCAAGGCCCGGCCCTCACCGGTCTTCGTCCCCCAGGCCCGCCCGCTCGCCGCCACTTCGGTAACATCGGCGTCGGCGACCGCACCGCCTGCGAGCATCGCCGCCTGCCACGCCGCCGCGTCGCCCTGCGGCAGGCCGAGCGCGTCACGCACATCGGCGGCTTTCGGCGCCAGCCGGGGCGCATTCGCGGCGCCGAAACTGCTCGCGCAGCGACCGAGAAAAGCGATCGCAGCATCCTGCCCCATCCGCCGCGCCAGCATCGCCGCGACGCCGCGCATCGCATCGCCGTCGGCATCCTGCTTCGCCAGCAACTTCCCCAGCACATCGCGCTGCAACGCCGCCGCCTCGCTATCCTCGAGCGCTCGAAAGCCGGGCAGGATCTTCGCCTCGAGCGGGAAGCTCGCAAGCAGGGTCTGGCAAAAGGCGTGGATCGTCTGCACCCGGATTGCGCCCGCCGCACTGTCGATCACCGTGGCGAACAGCGACCGCGCGCGGTCGAGAATGCCGTCCTGATGGACGTCGGCGCCCAGCGCCTGCAGATCGGCGCGCAGGTCGAAATCGTCGGCGCGCACCCACAGCGCCAGCCGTTCATGAATGCGGTGCGCCATTTCGGCCGCGCCCGCCTTGGTGAAGGTGATGCAGAGGATCGCCTCGGGCGACACGCCGCCGAGCATCAGCCGCAGCACGCGCGCCGACAGCACCTGCGTCTTGCCCGTCCCCGCCGAGGCGCCGAGCCACACATGGTCGTCCGGGTGCGCGGCAGCGGCCTGTCCCTCGTCGAGCGTCTTCAGGAGTTTTGCGGGATCGATCATGCCGCGTCGCCCTCGCCTGCATCCCGATCGCCACGCCCGAACCATTCGTCGCGGCGCATCAGCTGGTCGAAATCGCTGTAGCGCGATCCCGGATCGCCGGGCGTGAAGGGCTCATTGCCGAGCAGGAAACGCGCGCTGAGGTCGGCGAGCGCCGCGGCGGCCCGTGCGATCGCCTCCTCCGCGGTCTTGAGATCGCGGCGGCTGCCATGCGTCGCCGATATCTTGCCCTCGGCGCCTTTGGCGCGGTCGCGCTTGAGACTCCAATATTCGAGTGCGCCGACCGGCGCGGCGTCGACGTCCTCGACCTGCCCGGCCTCCGCGAGCAGCCCGAGCAACCCCAGCTGATTGTCGAGCCCCTCCGCCGCCGCCGTGCCCGACGGCGCCGAACCGCTCTTGTAATCGACGATTGCGAGCCTGCCGTCGGCGAGCTGGTCGATGCGGTCGGCCTTGCCGTGCAGGCGGATGCCGCCCGTCACCATCGCGCCGCGCGCTTCGGTGGCGACCGGCCAGCGCTCCTCCCGCGCCGCCCACACCGTCTCCGCCGCCCAGCGCAGCGACGGCATGATGCGCGGCAACCAGAAGGCGCGCGCCAGCGCATCGAGCGCCGGATCGGCTTCGAGCGCCTCCAGTTCCTTCTCCAGCGCCACCTCGGTCATCCCGGCGCGCTGCCAATCCTCGAGCAGACGGTGGATGCGCGTCCCGAACCATTTGGCGTCGGGACCGCTGCTCAGCGGATCGAGCTCGGACAATCGCAGGATATTCGATGCGTAAAAGGCGAAGGGATCGCGCGCGAGCTGGTCGACCCCGGTGACGCTGATCGCATCGGGGCGCGCTTCAACGGGCGGCGCCGGGCGCGGCTTTTCGGCGGGTTCGCTCGCTCCTGGCGGCACATCGAGCATGGCCGCGAGCGCCGTCACCGGCTGCCCGTCGAGCCGCGCCTCGGGAAGCTCGCCCGCCAGCGCGCTCAGCCGCAGCCAGAAGCGCGACGCCACGGCCGGGTCGCCGCCGCTGCGCTGTGCGCGCGTCACGACCACCTCGCGCCCCGCGAGCGCACCCGCGAAATCATGCGCCGCCGCACCCTGCTGCCGCTCGGGCGCGGGCAATCCAAGCAGGCGGCGAATGCCCGGCGCCAGCCACGCGTCGGCGCTGGTCGCCTGCGGCCAGCGCCCTTCGTCGAGCCCGCCCAAAATCATCAGGTCGGCGCGCTGCAATCGCGCTTCGAGCAGGCCCCAGATGAACAGCCGCGGATGCCCGCCATAGGGCGGCCGCACATTTTCGCTGCCGATCAGGTCGGTCAGCATCGCGGGAAAATCCGCGGCGGCGATCAGCGCCGGGCCATCGCCGCCCGCCAGCGACCAACGGTCGAACAAATCGGCGAGCTGCCGCCCCGCCGGCCCCGCCCACACCGCCTCGCCGGTCAGCCAGCCGAGCGCCGCCTGCAACGCCGCGAGCAGGGTCGCGGGGGGAGCCGGCGCGCCGCTGCCGAACGGCGCGAGCAGCGCGCCCAAACCATCGGCCAGCGCCGTCCACCAGTCGGCCAGGTCCGCCGCCTCGTCCTTCCGCGCCGCGAATGCCGCGACGCGCGCCGATACGCCGTCCCATCCAGGCGTCAGCCCCGGCTCGCGCAGCACCAGATCGAGCCGCCGTACCCGATCGAGCCAATCCAGTCGCCCCTCGCCCTTGCGCACCAGCGGATGGCCGAGCACGGCAAGCAACCGCACCGGATCGAAGCGCGCCGCAAGGTCCGCGAGCGCCAGCAGCAAGGTGCCCGGCGGCAACTGGCTCAGCGGCCGCCCGGCGCTGTCGTCGACCTCGATCCCCCAGCGCAGCAGCGCGCTCGCGACGCGCTCGGCGAGCCCGCGGTCGGGGGTCACCAACGCGGCCGTGCGCGCCGGCGTTTCGAGCGCATGGCGCATCATCAGCGCGATCCCCTGCGCCTCCTGCCCGTCGTCGGCGAACACCGCGCCGCTCAGCCCGACAATTCCGGCGCTCACATCGCCCGCCTGCTGCCAGCGCGCGGTATAGGCGGCGGGGGCGAACAGCAGCGACAGAAAGGGCTCGCGTGCCGCCGGCCCGTCGAAAGACGATACCGCATCCCATTCATCGACCTCGGCGCGCGACACGCCCATCCGGCCGAGCAGCAGTTTCAGATGATATTGGGGATGCGTTTCGAGCGCGCGTTCCATCGGCTTTTCGAGGTCCGGCCGCGTCGGCCCCAGCGCGTCCCACTCGCCCTCCGCCATAGCGATGTCGAGTCCCGGCAGCATGACGATGCCGCGTTCCATGTCGGCCACGGTGCGCAGCAGCCGCGCGATCGCGGGCGCCGCCGTCGTCACGCCCGCCGCGACGACAAAGCGCGCCGGCGGTGCCGCGCACCAGCCTTCACTCACCCGTGCCAGCAGGCGGTTGCGCCGGTCGGCGCGGTCGATCATCCCCGTGCGCGCGAGTGCGGCGGGCCAATGGTCGACGAGCAGCCGCAGCCGCTGCCACGACGCCTGCCAATGCCCCGCCAGATCGCCGAGCGCCGTGCCCACCTCTCCGAGCCGCGCCGACGCCACCTCTTCGTAATGAAGCTGGTCGATCACGCGCCCCAGCCCCTCGGCCAGCTGAAAGGCGCCTGCACCGGTGATGGCATCTTCGCCGGGCGGGTTGTGCCGTTCGATCAGAGCCGCGAGCATCAACCGCCGTCGCAGCGGGTCGATCGCGGGCGGGATCGCATCGCTCTCGTCGATCGGATCGAGCGCCAGCGCGACATTTTCATCAAGGTCGGCGTCGCCGATCACGGCGAGCCGCGGCATCAGCAGGCCCGCGCCGCCCGCGCGCACGAACGCCGCCTGCACCGCGCTGCGCGCGCGATTGCTCGGCAGCAGGATCAGCCCGTCGGCGAGCCCGAGCGCACCATCGGCAAAGCGCGCGATCAGCCCCGCCGCAAGCGCATCGGCAAAGGCCCGGTGGACCGGGATGGAAAAGACGGTGGGGGATTTGGTCATCCTGCTTCGTCTATCTAGAGCGCGACGACGATAGGCAAGCCGATCCTCCCTGTGGCGAAGCCATGGGGAGGGGGACCGT
>JACDQN010000043.1 GCA_015657575.1 Sphingopyxis sp. | reverse complement strand
GTCGGACTTCGCCCAGACGACGAAGACGTCGGCGATCGGCGAATTGGTGATCCACATCTTCGCGCCCTTGAGGCGATAGCCGCCCTCGATCTTCTCGGCGCGGGTGCGCATGCCGCCGGGGTCGCTGCCCGCGTCGGGCTCGGTCAGCCCGAAACAGCCGACCAGCTCGCCCGAGATCAGCCCGGGCAGATATTTGCGCTTCTGCTCCTCGCTGCCATAGGCGTTGATCGGGTGGATCACGAGGCTGCTCTGCACCGAACAGGCCGAGCGATAGCCCGAATCGATACGCTCGACCTCGCGCGCGATGAGGCCGTAGCTGACATAGCTCAGCCCCGCGCCGCCATATTCGGGGTCGACCGTCGCGCCGAGCAGCCCGAGCGCGCCCATTTCGGACATGATCTCGCGGTCGAAGCGCTCCTCGAGAAAGGCCGAGGTCACGCGCGGCAAGAGCTCGCCTTCGGCATAGGCGCGCGCGGCATCGCGGATCATCCGCTCCTCTTCGCTCAGCTGCGCATCGAGCCGAAGAGGGTCGAGGGGGTCGAGCGCTTCGACGCGCTGCGGATCGGCGAGAGCCATGGAAGACATTCCTTCAAATGCGCGGCCGGCCGGGCCGCGTCAGGGGGTCGGTTCGGCCGTCTTGCGGGCCATCGCGGCAGCCGGGCTGTCGCGCGGCTCCAGTATCGCGGCGGTCTCGATCAGGTCAAGCGCACGCCGCGCTTCGTGATAGCGGCGCGCGTCGATCAGCCACGCATTGCCGACTTCGGCGCCGGGCATCGCCTCGACCTCTGCGATCGCCATGTCGACTTGCCCCGCGGTCAGATAACGACGCGCGCGGTCGAGCCGTTCGGACGCGCGCGTCGACTGGGTGCCCGCCGGGCGCACGACGAACAACTCGGCGAGTTCGCGGCGCAGCCCGGTCCACAGGCTGCCCTCGCTCTCGGTCCCGCGGCCGACGAGCTGCGGCGCGAGCGTATCGAGTTCGGTGCGCAACTGTTCGAGCGTGATCGGATCGCGCGACGTATCGATGATGGTTTTCACCGCATTGGGCTGCGCATCGCCGAAGCGCAGGCGCAGCTGCGCGTCGAGATAGCCGAGCGACAGCCCGCGATCGAGCGCGCGGCGCACCGCGAAGGCGACGAGCAGCCCTTCCGCACGCGATGCATTGCCCGATGCCGACGCGGCCTCGAGCGTGATCCGCGACAGGCGTTGCTCAAGCTCGGCGACGCGCGCGGCAAGCGCGTTGGCGCCGTCGACCGGCGCGACGACCAGCGCCTGCTGGTCCGCGGCGGCCGCGCTGCCGACGGCGGCGAGCGCCCCGCCGGGCACCGGCGCGTCGGCGACGGTCGTGACCGGCGGCGCCTTGTTGGCGGCAAGCCACTCGCTCATCGCCCAGCCGCCGCCGCCGACCCCGATCAAGAGCAGGATGAAAGCCCCGATCGCAAGCGCGCGGAACGATAGCCCCCTCGCGGGCGCTGCGCCGTCCGCGGGCGTAGCGGTTTCGATGGTTTCGATAGCCATGTGTTTCTTTCGAACGACCCTGTTATTCGCCCTTGTGGCACAAAGCATGCGCCTCTGCCAACATTGCGGCGTCATCCGGGCGTCCGGAAACGACGCGCGCCGCCCAGCCTTCGCCCGCCGCCGCCGCCACAGCCGCACTGATCGCCACCAGCGAAAGATGGTCGCGCATCGCGCCGACAAGCTCGGAAATCCGCGCCGCGCCGCGTACCGAATGGGCGAGCAGCACCGCGGGCGCCGCGATCGTTGCCGCCCAGGGCGCGGGCGGCCCGACTGGATCAACCCGATAGCAGGGCAGCGCCGTCAACGCCGTTCCGGGCGCATCGAAAGCCGACCGATCATAACCGCAAAGCCACAAAATATCAGCGACTTGCCGCGACGCCATGGCATCAAGCACCCGCTGCGCATTCTGGTCGCCGACCATCGCCACCGCCAGCCCGGCGCCCCGCGCCGCCTCTGCCGTCGCCTGCCCGACGCAATAGACGGGCAGCTTCGCCAGCTGCGCCAGCCCCGCGCCCGCCAGTCGGACCGCCCGTGCACTCGTCAGCAACAGCGCGTCGAAATCGTCCGCGCGGGGCACGCTCCACGGGAGCGGCTGCGCCGCAAACAGCGGCATTGCCCGCGCGTCGAGCCCCATCGCCGCCGCGCGTCGCACCGTCGCCGCTGCGCCCGGTTCGGCGCGCGTGACGATCAGCGGCAGCGGCTTCGTCATCGCTGGAACAGCCGCCGCACCGTCTCTGACGCTTCGCCGAGCAAGCGTTCGGCGAGCGCCTCTGCATCGCCGGGGCCGTGCACCAGCACGTGCCCCGCGGCATGATCGGCGCCATCGTCCGAATAAATCTCGGCATCGAGCCGCAGGATTCCCCCGTCCAGCCACTGCGCATGCGCCGCGACCGGCGAGCGGCAATCGCCGCCGAGCGCGGCGAGAAAGGCGCGTTCGGCCGCCACCGCGCCGTGCGTCGGTGCATGGTCGACCGCCTGCAGGAGCGCGCGCACCGCCGCATCGTCGTCGCGGCACTCGATCCCGATCGCCCCCTGCGATGCGGCGGGAAGCAACAGCGCGGCATCCTGCACTGCGCCGACATGGTGCATCCCCAGCCGGTCGAGTCCGGCAGCGGCGAGCAGGGTCGCATCGACTTCGCCGCCTGCGACCTTCGCCAGTCGTGTCGCGACATTGCCGCGCAGCAGCATCGTTCCGATATCGGGCCGCAACCGCCGGACCTGCGCCGCGCGCCGCGGGCTGCTCGTCCCCAGCCGCGCGCCCGCCGGCAGGTCGGCGATCGACGCCGCCTCCAGTCCCTCGCGCACCACCAGCCGGTCGCGCGGATCGGCGCGTTCGAGCATCGCGCCAAGATGAAAGCGCGCATCGCGCAGCGTTTCGACATCCTTCAGCGAATGGACCGCGATGTCGATATCCCCGGCGTCGAGCGCCGCGTCGAGCTCGCGCGTCCACAGCGCCTTGCCGCCCACTTCGGCGAGCGCGCGGTCCTGGATGCGGTCGCCGGTCGCGGTCATCGGCACGATTTCCAGCGCTTCGGTGGCAAGGCCATGGCTGGCAATCAGCGCCGCCATCGCCATATGCGCCTGAGCCATCGCGAGCGGCGAGGCCCGCGTGCCGATGCGAAGCGGGTTTTCGGGGGTCGGAAGTGAACTCATCGGCCGCCTGCTAGCGCGGCTTGCTCTCGCGATAAAGGGGCGGGTAAAGGAGCGCGCAATATTATGACTCTGATCCTCGGCCTCGAATCGAGCTGCGACGAAACCGCAGTGGCGCTCGTCGACAGCGACCGGCGCATCCTCGCGCACCGCGTCGCGGGGCAGGAGGACGAGCATCGCCCCTATGGCGGCGTCGTTCCCGAGATCGCCGCGCGCGCGCATGTCGACCGGCTCGCGCCGCTCGTCGAAGCCGTCCTCGCCGACGCCGGCGTGACGCTCGCCGACGTCGACGCGGTCGCCGCGACCGCCGGACCCGGCCTGATCGGCGGGGTGATGGTCGGGCTGGTCACCGGCAAGGCGCTCGCGCACGCCGCGGGAAAACCGCTGATCGCGGTCAATCATCTCGAAGGCCATGCTCTCAGCCCGCGCCTCGTCGAACCCGATCTGCAATTCCCCTACCTGCTACTGCTCGTCTCGGGCGGTCATTGCCAGCTGCTGCTCGTCCGCGGCGTCGACGATTACCGCCGCCTCGCAACGACGATCGACGATGCGGCGGGCGAAGCGTTCGACAAGACCGCGAAGCTGCTCGGCCTCGGCTATCCCGGCGGCCCCGCGGTCGAGCGCCTCGCCGGCGACGGCGACCCGCGCGCCGTGCCGCTGCCGCGCCCGCTCGTCGGCAGCGCCGAACCGCATTTCTCCTTCGCGGGGCTCAAGAGCGCCGTCGCGCGCGCCGCCGCGGCGGGCGAACACCGCCCGGCCGACCTCGCCGCCTCCTTCCAGCAGGCGGTGGTCGACTGTCTCGTCGATCGCAGCCGCATCGCGCTGGCCGCCTGTCCAGAAGCCACCGCCTTCGTCGTCGCGGGCGGCGTTGCCGCGAACGGCGCGATCCGCGCCGCGCTCACCGACCTCGCCGCAAGCTTCGACAAGGTCTTCGTCGCTCCGCCGCTCTGGCTCTGCACCGACAATGGCGCGATGATCGCCTGGGCGGGCGCCGAACGCTTCGCGGCGGGCCATCGCGATCCGCTGTCGGCCGCCGCGCGCCCGCGCTGGCCGCTCGATCCCGAAGCCGAAGCGGTACGCGGCGCCGGAGTAAAGGCATGACTCGTGAAAGCATGACGTCATATGCGAAATTCGGTGTCGTCGGCGGCGGCGCCTGGGGAACCGCGCTCGCCCAATTGCTCGCCGCCGAGGGCGCGCCGGTCCGCCTGTGGGCGCGCGAGAAAGATGTCGTCGCCGCGATCAATGCCGAACATCGCAACTCCGTCTTTCTTCCGGGCGCGCGCCTGTCGCCGTCGCTGACCGCCACCGCCGATCTCGCCGCACTGGCGGACTTCGACGCCTTGCTCGTGGTCGTCCCCGTACCTTTCCTTCGCGCCGTTCTCGCCGATTTGCCCGGCGGCACCGCTCCGCTGATCTTCTGCAGCAAGGGCATGGAAGAGGGCAGCTTCGCCTTCCCGGTCGATATCGCACGCGCGCTGTGCCCCGGCCGGCCGCACGCAGTGCTGTCGGGCCCGACTTTCGCACACGAAGTGGCCGCCGGGCTCCCGACCGCGATCACCCTCGCTGCATCGGATCCGGCCGTCGCATCCGCTCTGGCCCAGGCGCTCGCCCGGCCGCATTTCCGGCCCTATGTCAGCAGCGACGTGATCGGCGCCGAAATCGGCGGTGCGATCAAGAATATCCTCGCGATCGCGTGCGGCATCGTCGAAGGTGCCGGGCTCGGACTCAACGCCCGCGCGGCCCTCATCAGCCGCGGTTTCGCCGAAATGACGCGCTTCGGCCTCGCCCGCGGCGCGCAGGCCGAAACGCTCGCCGGGCTCGCCGGGCTCGGCGACCTCGTGCTCACCTGCACGTCGTCCAACTCGCGCAACTTCGCGCTCGGGCTCGGGCTCGGGCGCGGCGAAAGCGCCGACACGCTGATGGCGGACCGCCGCACCATCGCCGAAGGGGCGTTCAGCGCGCCGGTCGTCGCCGCCGCGGCACGCGCCGATGCGATCGACATGCCGATCACCGACGCCGTCGCCCGCCTTGTTGCAGGGCAAATCCGCGTCGCGGATGCCATTCAGGCCCTGCTCAGCCGCCCGCTGCGACCCGAGGGCCGGTGACGATCGACATGCAATTGCCTGCCTCCCCGCACCGCGCTAGACTGGCGACCGGGGAGAAGCAGAAGGGGCGCCAGGCTTGACCCAGACGGAAAGCGCGACCGCGCGCGCCGCCGACGCTTCGGGGGCCGATGCCGATACCGCCGCGCTCGCCAAGGGCGGACGGACCAATTTCTTCGGCTTCATCCTCCGCCTCGTCGCGCGCCTGCCCTTTCTCTATGTCGCGGGCCGCTGGTACGGGCCCGAGGCGGTCGGGCGTTTCGCCTTCGCCGTGCTGGTCATCGAACTCGTCGCGCAATTGTCCACGCTGGGGCTGAAGCGCGGCCTCGCCGAACAGCTGAGCGCGCCGGGCGCCGATCATCGCACCGTCGTCTGGGACGGCATGTTCGTCGCCTTCCTCGCCTCGGTGACCGGTTCGGCGATCCTTTTCCTTCTGCCCCAACTCATGTTCCCAGCGGGCGATGTCGACAGCACCGACCGCTGGATGGCGCTGCTCGTCTTCGCGATCGCGGGGACCGAGGTCGCGCTCGCCGCCTGCGCCTATAAATTCGATATCGGCGCGACCGTGCGGGCGCGGGCGATCGTCGAACCCTGGGTGATCAGCATCGCGGCGGCCGCCTTCTGGTATGTGTCGGTGCGCGACGGGCTGATGCTTTCCTACGCCGCCGCGATGGTCGGCTCTTTTCTCGCCGCGCTGATTCCGATGATCGGCCATTATGGCGGGCCCAAGGGTTGGCAGCCGCACCCCGCGCACCTGATCCGCGTCGCACAGCGCAACGCGCCGCTCGCCGCCGCCGACGCGATCGAATGGGGCACGCGGCGTCTCGACCTGTTCATCCTCGGCCAGTTTACCTCGCCGACGATCTACGGAATCTATTATATGGCGCAGCAGGTTGCTTCGCTGCCGCAGAAGCTCAAGACCAGCTTCGAACCGATCCTCGGTCCCGTCATCACGCGCAACCTCGCCGAAAACAAGCTTGCCGCCGTGGCGGCACAAGTGAGCCAGGTCGGTTTCTGGATCATCGCCGCGCAAGCGGGCGTCGCGCTCGCGCTCGGTATTCCGGGCGAGGCGGTGATGGGCCTCGTCGGCCCGCAATTCGTCAGCGGCACCGGCGCCCTCGCCTTCCTGCTCGCCGCCGAAGTCGTCGCGGCGACCGCGGTCGTCAGTGAAGCGGCGCTGGTCTACGTCGCGCGCCACCGCAATCTGCTGATCAGCCTTGCGACGCTCGCGCTGCAGGCGGTGCTCAGCGTGACGCTGATCCTGATCGCCAAAAGCTGGGGGCTGGACCCCATCTATTATGCGGCGGCGGTGGCGCTCGCGCTGATGCTCGCGCTGGGTTTCGCGTCGCTGGTCAAGGCGCGGCTGCTCGCGCACATCCTCAAAGCGCCGGTCAACAGCCTGCGCTGGGCGCTCGTCTGGGCGACCGCGGGCGCCGCGGTGCTCGGCTGGGGCGCGACGCAGCTTCCCGAATGGGCCGAACTGCTCATCGGGGTGCCGGTGATTCTCGGCATCTACAGCTGGCTGATCTGGACCCGCGGTTTCGGCCCCGCCGACCGGGCGCTGTTCAAGAAACACCCCGAATCGGCGGACGCCGCCTGAAAATTCAACCGTCGCCCCGCAAAGGCGGGGCGACGTTGCCAAAGTTAATCGACGGCCTTCTGGGCCGCGTCGCCGACCTCCTCGGCGGCGTTGCCGACCTTTTGCGCCGCCTCGGTAATCGCGCCGCTCTGCGCGGTATCGTTGGCGAGGAACTGGAAACCGAAAAAGGCGGCCACCAGAATTGCGGCAAGGACGATCAGCCCAATGCCCATCCCGCCGCCGCGGCGCGGTTCGCGGTCGATCACCGTGGTCGTATGCGTCGTCCCATCGGGCGCGCGCGTTTCGTGAATTTCGTCGGCCATAATGACATGCCTCCTATGCTGATGGCGCATAGGACGCTTCAAGCGGCCGTTCGGTTCCTCAGCCGAGCCGTTCGGCAACTTTCGCCTTGAGGTCCGTCTGGGCGCGCGGGCCGACCTGCGCGATGATTTCGCGCGCGCACACCGCACCCATCGTCAGGCAGTCGTGCATCGAGCGGCCCTCGGCATGACCGGCCAGGAAGCCCGCCGCGAACAGGTCGCCCGCGCCGGTGGTGTCGACGACATGGTCGATCGGCTCGGCACCGACTTCGGTGCGCGTGCCATCGACCAGCGCGATCGCGCCGTCGGCACCGCGCGTCACGACGAGCAACGGCACCTGCGGCGCGATCTTGGCGACCGCCGCCTCGAAATCATCGGTTTCGGCGAGCGCGCAGATTTCGACTTCGTTCGCGAACAGGATGTCGAACAGGCCTTCCGCGATCAGCTTGCGGAAATCTTCGCCGTGCCGGTCGATGATGAAGGCGTCCGACAGGGTGAAGGCAACCTTGCGCCCCGCCGCGCGCGATACGTCGATCGCACGGCGCATCGCGGCACGCGACAGCGGCGGATCCCACAGATAGCCTTCGAGATAGAGGATCTTCGCATCGGCGATCCACGCCTCGTCGATCATCGCCTGGTCGAGCAGGTGGCTGGCGCCGAGAAAGGTGTTCATCGTGCGCTGGCGTCGGGGGTGACGAGGATCAGGCAGCGCGCGGTCGGCGCGCCTTCCTTGAGCGCGGGGGTTTCATAGGCGACGCCCAATGCGCGCAGGTCGTGCGTGAAGACCTGGCCGAGCTGGTCGTCGGCGACCTGGCCGATGAAGGCGCAGCGTTCGCCGAGCGCCGCCATGCCCGCCAGCGTGTTCGCCGCGCTGCCGCCCGAAACCTCGACCGCCGGGCCCATCGCCGCATAGAGCCGCTCGGCTTCTTCACCGTCGATCAGCCGCATCGACCCTTTGGTCAAACCTTCGGCCTCGATCAGCGCATCGTCGGCGCGGGCAAGAACGTCGACGATCGCATTGCCGATGGCGACGACGTCGAAACGGGCGGTGGAGGCCATGAAAAATCCTGTGCTGGATGGAAAAAGCTGCGCGCGCCTTTAGGGGCGCGCGCGCGCCAAGGCAAGCAGAAGCCTTGACGAGCCCCTCGGCGACGCGCCATCCCGGCGCATGGCCCGCGCGATCCACGCCTTCCTCCTTGGCCTCAAGGATCTGAACAATCCGCGCGTCGTTCGCGTCCTCGCGCAAAGCCTCGCGCTCACCCTGCTCCTCTTCATCGCCGCCGGTGCCGCGATCTTCTTCGGCGCCCGCTGGGCGCTCGATCATTGGCAATGGCTCGGCGCCGAAGGGCTCGACATGGCGGGCATCCTGATCGTCCTGTTGCTGATCGCAGGCAGCTGGCTGCTCTTCCGCGCCGTCGCGATCGTTGTCGTCGGGCTGTTCGCCGACGCGATCGTCGCCGACGTCGAGGGGCGCCACTATCCCGCCGCCGCGGCGCGCGCGGTCGATGTCGGCTGGCGCCGGAACATCGCCCTTGCGCTCGCCTCGCTCGCCCGGCTGATCGGCGGCAATCTGCTCGCGCTGCCCGTCTATATCCTGCTGCTCGTCACCGGCATCGGCACGCCGATCTTCGCATTGCTCGTCAATGCACTCCTCCTCGGCCGCGATCTCGAGGCGATGGTGCTCGCGCGCCATCCGGGTCGCCCGCGCTTCGACCGCGGCGCGCGCTGGTCGCTCGGCTTTCTGTCCGCCGCAAGCTTCATCGTACCCGTCGTCAATCTGTTGGCGCCCATCGCGAGCGCCGCTATGGCCGTCCACCTGCTTCACCTCCGCGACAAGAAGGACCAGCCTTGACCCGACATATCCGCCCGCTGGCCGTCGCGGCGATCGCGCTGTCGCTCTCCGCCTGCGGCGCTGCCGTTCCGCGGCCTGCCGCCATTCCGCCCAAGGCGCCACCGCCGACCGTGGTCAAACCCGTCCAGCACAATGCGCTGATCGGCAGCAGCGCCGAAGCGGTCGGCCGCATGTTCGGAAAGCCGCGCCTCGACGTCACCGAAGGCGCCGGCCGCAAGCTGCAGTTCGCGGGGGCGAGCTGCATCCTCGACATCTATTTCTATTCGGCGCGCGCCGGGGCCGATCCGGTCGCGACGCATGTCGATGCACGCACCCCCGACGGCCGCAATGCCGAGGTCGACGGCTGCGCCAATACGCTCCGCCGCTAAGACGACGTCATAGCTCCAGTTCGCAAAGCGCCCATGCCGCCGCATCGGCGACCATCGGCGACGCGTCCCGGGTCAGCGCCTCCAGCGCCGCGCGGAAGCCCGCATCGCCGCTGTTTCCCGCCGCAATCGCCGCATTGCGCACCATGCGGTTGCGCCCGATCCGCTTGATCGGCGAACCTGCGAACACCTGCCGGAACCCTGCATCGTCGAGGTCGAGCAGGTCGCCGAGCGACGGCGCCGCCAGCTCGGCGCGCGGCAGGAAGGCGCGGTGGCGATGCGCCGTGTCGGCGAACTTGTTCCACGGGCAGACGCGAGGCATCGTCGCAGCCATAGACGCGGTGCCGATGCCGCGCCGTACG